>JASFIX010000616.1:0-3201 GCA_050122435.1 Desulfobacterales bacterium | reverse complement strand
TGAAACTCCAACACCATATAATACATACAAAATCAAAGGTTTGCCCGTAGGCCCCATCGCCAATCCGGGGGCTAAATCTCTGGAAGCTGCCCTCTATCCAGCCGATACGAAATTTATTTATTTTGTGTCCAAAAAAAACAAAACTCATCAGTTCTCCACCAACTTAAAAGACCACAATAAGGCGGTTCGAAAATACCAGCTGCACCGGTAAATCCACGGTGTCAGGTGTCAGTGTTCAGGGTCAATAAACCAGTAATGGGTGGGGAGGACTGAGCGCTGAGGTATCAAAACAGAAAGGTGCGAAAATGGCATTGGCGGCTCATGACGGAAAAGGACCACTCATGACCCCGGGAGGGCCATTCATGACGAAAACGGACACGTCATGATCCGCATGTGATGCAGGAGAATATGGATTGAAATTGTTCACCGCAGAGGCGCAGCGTTCGCAACGTTTTAATTTTTTTCTCTCTGCGCCCTTTGCGTCTCTGCGGTGAGACCAAATATTTTTCTGAGCACTCAGTCCTGTGTTTTGGGACCTGACACCTGAACACTATGTTAGATCGTCTTGACAGAACGGTTGTCGGAATTTAGCTTAAGACAGTCATAATCCAAAAGAAGACTGCATTATAAACCAGATAAAAGATGGGGAGGACATTATGGCACGTTCTGATAAAAATCGATTAAAAACCATCATTGATCTTGAAAAACTGAATCGCTTCAATGATGAGGGATGCCCGGCCTGCAAGCGCAAATTCACATTGGGTGAACCGGTCGTCCTGGCTTGCGGCGCCTGGGAAGGCGAGCCAAAATATATCCATGAAAATGAAGCCGTGTTTGATGAAGCCACCGCCACCTATTTCGAGCGCCGCTGTTATGAATCCCGCAAGAAATAGAGAACCGAGTTAGAATGTCATCCTGCCCCTTAAGTTTTGACCCCAAATAGCCGATATATACCTGGTATCACTTATGATTGGATCTTGGGGCGCCATTACCGGTCACCAAGAATCTCATTGGGCCCCAATCATCCAAAAAATCGAATAATAACAGGAAGATGTATCCTAAAGGGCAGGCAATGAATAATAACAAGCGTCGTGTCAACCTCGATAATATCGGCTTGATCATTATTGGTGGCGGAGTTTCGTTTTTCTACTATTATTTTGAAAAGACGATTTTGGCCAGCCCCAGTCTAACCATATTTATCACCTCCGGCATCATTTTACTCATAAGCCTTTTTACGCAATTGTTGATCAACAGTATCAATAGATCCAAAGAAGCTTTGCGTGTAGCCAACGAAACCCTTGAGGAGAAGGTCAGAGAGCGCACCGCTGAGCTTCGTGAATCCGAGATGAAATATCGTACGATTTTTGAAAATACCGGCGCAGCAACAATTATCATCGAAAAAAATATGATCATCTCGCTGGCAAATTCAGAGTTTGCCAATATCTCCGGATTCGAAAAAAAGGAAATTGAAAATATCAAATCCTGGTTAAATTTTATCGATGAGAAAACCCAACGCAAAATACGTAATGGAGAGATCATTAAAAAACATTTGGAATTCGACCAGATCCCTCCAAATTTCGAATGCAAATTCATCGATAAAGACTATGTTCAAAAAGATATGCTGTGTTCCCTGGCCGCAGTCCCCGGTTCCGACAAAAGCGTCGTTTCTCTGGCCGACATCACTGAGCTTAAAGAGGCGGAGCGTCAGATTTATCACCAGGCTTTCCACGATACCCTCACCAGTCTACCCAATCGCGCCCTGTTTATGGAACATTTAAACATGGCCGTTAAGCGCGCCAAACGCCGTGATGATTATCGCTTTGCGGTTCTTTATCTGGATATCGACCGTTTTAAACTGGTCAATGACAGCCTGGGTCATAGCGTCGGCGACCGTCTCATCAGCGCCTTTGCCGACCGTATACAGGAATCCCTCAGGGATATCGATACGCTGGGACGCTTTGGGGGGGATGAATTTGTCATTCTGCTTGAAGATATCGAAAATAGTGATTATGCCAGCGGTGTGGCTGATCGGCTGCAGCAGGAACTCAAACGCCCATTCATGATAGAAGGCAAGGAGGTCTTTGCACCGGCCAGTTTTGGCGTGGTATTAAATACCAGAGATTATGATGAAGCCGAGGATATCATCCGGGATGCCGACGCGGCGATGTATCATGCCAAAGAAAACGGCAAAGCCCAATATAAAATTTTTGATAAAACCCTGCATAAAAAAGCGTTGCACTTATTGGAAAGAGAAACGGATTTACGCAAAGCAATCCAGAGAGATGAATTTGAAAATCATTATCAGCCCATAGTGGATTTGCAGACCTCATCCCTGGTCGGTTTTGAGGCACTGATACGCTGGAACCACCCCCAGCTGGGTCTTATTTATCCGGGCTCCTTTATCTCAATTGCCGAAGAAACCGGGCTTATCGTCCCCATGACCCAGCTGATTGCACAACGCGCCTGCGGCGATCTATGTCAATGGCAGGATAAGCTCCAGAACAAACTCAAACTCGCAATGAACATCAATTTGTCCAGCAAACATTTTCTATCCCCCACCCTGCTGGAGGATATCAAAAAAATTCTTAACTCAACCGGTATGCCGCCTGAGCAGCTCAAATTGGAAATCACCGAAACAGCCCTCATGGAAGATGCGGATGAAACCATTCGGCTGGTTCACCGTTTGAAAGATCTGGGTTTAAAACTCGTAATCGATGACTTTGGCACCGGCTATTCTTCCCTGAGTTATCTGCAACGCCTGCCCATTGATACTCTGAAGGTCGACCGCAGCTTTGTTTCAAGAATAACATCTGATCCGGATGGTAACCGCAATATTGTTGAAGCCATTATTTCACTGGCCCATCGTCTGGAAATGATAGTAGTGGCCGAGGGGGTGGAAACCGAAGAACAATTTGCCATTCTTCTGGAAATGAATTGCCAATTTGGCCAGGGCTATCTGTTTTCAAAGCCACTGGCCAAACCCAAAGTCGATCATTTGATTGAAAACATCATTAAACTTTCTCAAGAAAACCCGGACGCCAATTTCTCTTTACCGGCGATGCTGTCAAACTAGAATCCATCTCAAAAATAGGCTTTTGGTTCAAGATTCCCTCTTTCCATCCTCCGTAGCAGGCTACTGCGGAGGACGGGCGCCTAAAGGCTTCGCCGGGACAAGCGCGGCGGAGCGGAGTTTGGAACAGG
>JASFIX010000615.1:0-3205 GCA_050122435.1 Desulfobacterales bacterium | reverse complement strand
TCGACACACACCATGTGGGCCTGGCACGGTTGCTTTGATTCTAAAAAAGTTGTGTAAAAATCAGCCTGTGCAAGGATGCAGAGCCACTTATGAACGATTATAAACGATTCCGATTTGAAAAACGGTTCTCCAATCCTGTCACAATCGCTTACCTGGGTCTAATCACCGCAATGATCGTGTGGGGCTTTGTTCCGATTTTTTTGAAAAAATTGCTGGCCGTGCTGACGCCCACCGAACTTTCCTTTACCCGATTTTTCCTGTCCGGTGCGGTCTTGCTCCTTTGGGTGCTTGCGCGGCAACCCCATGCATTGCTGCGGATCCTGCAGCAGGATTTCAAATTGCTTCTGTTGTCCACGCTCTTCGGCCCCCTGGCAGCATGGGTTTGTTTCAACTTTGGCATTTTACATGTCACCATCGGCACCGCTGCCATGTTTGCGGCCATAGAGCCGTTGTTTACCTATCTTCTGGCCGTTTTTGTCGGACAGGAGACATTGAAAGCCAATCGCTTGTTTAGCATAATACTGGCCCTGTTTGGTATTGTTTTGGTCATCTTTTCGCGGCAAACATTCGGCGTGACTTACTGGGTCAGTCTGCTGCTGGTGTTGTTGACGCCGATGATATGGTCGGTCAACAATATTATTACCAAAGACATCGTCAAACGCCATTCGCCCATTGTCATGATTGCTGCCTCTTTTGTGCTCAGCTCCCTGTTCCTGGTTCCAACGCTTTCACCCAATTACATACAAACCCTTGTTTACATGGGGGTTCACATGTGGCTGGCGCTGCTTTACTGCATCCTGAGCACTATTTTTGGTTTTAGCATCTGGTACTGGAGCCTGCGCTACCTGCCGCCTTCCACAGTGGCTGTCTCCATGTACCTGATCCCGGTCATTTCCGTTGCCGCCGGCAGGGTCTTTCTCAATGAACCCCTATCCTTGTTGAAGGCCTCCGGAATTGCTATCGTTTTGCTGGGGCTTTATCTGGTGAATGTGCGTTTCAAATAGCCGCTGATGCATATGGCGCACAGATCTTCTTTTTCGTTTGACAGAAGCCTTCATTTTCTTTATTTTCTTAGAATTGTGAATTGGATGTTGTTTATTTGTTGATAACAGTTCAAAGACGGTTAGACTGCCGCACGGTAATAACAGACAAATTACCCGGGCCTCAAGTCCAACGGCAGGCAGTTTAATCCACATCAAAAAGGAGGGAAAATGAAAAAACTTCTAATTATTTTTGCCCTGATTGCGCTGGTATTTGCAGTCGGTACTGTACAGGCCAAAGACTGGAAAAAGGTGCGTATCGGCGTGGAAGGTGCCTACCCGCCGTTCAGTTCAACCACTGCTGATGGCAAGCTGGTGGGCTTTGACATTGACATTGCCATGGCGCTTTGTAAAGCCATGGGCGCTGAGTGCACGCTTGTGCCCCAGGACTGGGACGGGATTATTCCCGCACTGCTGGCGCGCAAATACGATGCCATCATTGCCTCCATGTCCATTACCGAGGAGCGCAAGAAAAAAGTGGCCTTCACCAACAAATACTATCAGACGCCTGCCAAGTTTGTGGCTAAAAAAGGCTCAGTGAAAGACTTTGATCGCGCAGGGTTAGCGGCGGCAACCGCCGGCAAGAAGATCGGCGTCCAGCGCGCCACCATCCATGACAATTTCATTACCGGTGAAGGCGGAGAAGGTGTGGTTGTCAAACGCTATGCCAGCCAGGACGAAGCCTATCTGGACCTGGCGGCCGGGCGCGTCGATATGCTGCTGGCCGACAGTGTTGCCATGAGCGATGGCTTTCTCAAAAAACCCGAGGGCAAGGATTATGGGTTTGTCGGGCCGGATCTGACGGAAGAGAAATATTTTGGCGAGGGCGTCGGCATCGCCATTCGCAAGAAAGACACGGACCTGATTGAATTGTTTAACAAGGCCATTGTCCAAATCCGGTCGGATGGCACCTATAAAAAGATCCAGGACAAATACTTTGATTTTAACGTGTACGGCGAGTAAGCCGATCTACTCATCTATCATTTGTTTCTAATGGGGGAGTTTCACTCCCCCATTCCTTTTAGAACCATTCTCAATAATACATCCAAGTTTTTTCGGTTGAGCCCGTTACCGGTTGAAGTTAAAATATGGCAGCATTGCATTCTATACGGGCTCAACGGGCTGAATCCCGTTTCACGAGGACCTTCGGCCGGCCCAACGGGAAAACCGAAAGAATATGAACAGCACCGGAGTAAAAAAGCCATGAGCACCAAATCCATAAAACAATATAGTCTGCCGGCTGCCAGTCTTGGAAATTCACGCTCGCTGAAGACAATCCATTACGGCGACCAAGCCGCCGGCCGTAAAGCCTATATACAGGCAGGCCTGCATGCCGACGAAGCCCCCGGCTTTGTCGTCATGCATCATTTGATCGATTTGTTTGATCGGGCCGACGCTGAAAACAAGATAGAGAGTCACATTGTGTTGGTTCCGGTGGCCAATCCCATCGGTGTCAGCCAGTGGCGCGATGAGGCCCTGCACGGTCGCTTTGATTTTTTCAATAACATCAATTTCAATCGCCGGCATCTGGACATTGCAGCGCAGATCGCAGAGCAGGTCAAAGACCGTCTGGGAGACAAGCCGGAAGATAATGTGGCCCTGATCCGCAAGACCGCCGGAGATATCCTGGGGTCCATTTCTCCGCCGGATGAGGCGGCCGCGCTAAAACATCAGCTGCTGTTGCTGTCGTTTGATGCTGATATCGTGCTGGATCTGCACTGCGATTACCAGGCCCTCATGCACGTTTATCTGGGTACACCGCTGTGGCCCGACGCAAAGGATCTATCCGCCCAGCTGGGCGCTGAAGTGACATTGCTGGCGGAAGATTCCGGTGTCACGCCCTATGATGAGGCCTGTAGCCGGATCTGGTGGCAGCTGGCCAAAAAATTTCCCGATCACCCCATCCCATCGGCCTGCCTGGCCGCCACGGTTGAGCTGCGCGGCATGGCCGATGTTTCTCACCCTCAGGCGCAGCAGGATGCGCAGAACATCTTCTGGTTTTTACAAAGAAGAGGTTTTATCAAAGGAGCGGCGCCCGAGGTTCCGCCATTGAGAAATGAAGCAACGCCGTTGAGAGGTGTAGAGCACTTGAAGGCACCGGCGCCGGGGGTGGTGGTTTTCTTAAAAGCACCGGGGGACAGCGTCAACAAAGGTGAAGGGGTTGC
>JASFIX010000614.1:0-3209 GCA_050122435.1 Desulfobacterales bacterium | reverse complement strand
CCCCCTGCAAACCCAATCGGTCAGTTATGTCGTTCAGCGCATGAACAGTCTATGCGCCATGTTCTACATGCTATCAATTCTGTTCTATGCCCGCTTTCGATTAAGCCAGCGGCAAAGAAATAAATGGTGGCTGTTCTCGGGCTGCATCCTGGCCGGAGCCCTGGCTTTGGCATCAAAACAGATTGCAGCCACACTGCCAGTCTTTATTATGGTCTATGAATGGTATTTTTTCCGAGACCTGGACTTGAAATGGTTAAAGAATCATATACCGCTGTTGGCCGGATGCCTCCTGCTGGCAGCGGTCATTGCGCTGGCTCTTTTGGGCAGCAATCCATTGGATCGTGTTCTGGCGGGATATAAAGGTCGCGATTTTACACTCACCCAACGTCTGCTGACCGAGCCGCGGGTTATCCTATTCTATCTCAGCCAGCTGCTGTGGCCGCATCCATCACGACTGAATCTGGACCATGATTTTCCGCTCTCTAATTCGCTGATGGATCCCATGACTACCATTTATTCCATAATCACCATTACAGCGCTTATCGGGTTGGCGGTCGTCACGGTAAGAAAGCAGCGCCTTTTGTCATTCTGCATATTGTGGTTTTTCGGCAACCTGGTAATCGAATCTTCCATTATCCCACTCGAGATCATTTTCGAGCACCGGATATACCTGCCTTCTATGGCATTTAGCCTGATGGTCGCTCTGGCTGCCTGCCGCTGGGTGAAGCCGACTTGGTTGCAAGCGGTTCTGTTGTGCATAATGGTTACAGCAGGTGCGATATGGACTTATGAAAGAAATACGGTTTACAGCGATCGCGTCACCTTCTGGCAGGATTGTGTCGACAAATCACCGCGCAAAGCCCGGCCTCATAATAATTTAGGGGTAGCTCTGGCCGATCAGGGATATCACGACGAGGCCATTGAAAAGTATCATAAAGCGCTGGAAATTGATCCGCTCTATCAGGATTCGGTGACCAATATCGGGCTGAGCCTGGCAGAACAGGGAAAAATCAAGGAAAGCATCACCCAGTTTTTGAAAGCACTGGAGATAAATCCAAAAGATTCCAAAACACTCAATAATCTGGGCGCAGCACTGATTGTTGAGAAACGTTATATAGAAGCGATTCAACATTTATCTGAAGCGCTAACAACTGATCCATATTATGCCCAGGCCCATAATAATATGGGGGTGGCGCTGCAGTATCAGGGCCGTCTCGAGGAGGCCATTGAGCATTTTTCAATGGCCGTGCTGTATAAACCCGATTATACCCAAGCCTATATTAATCTGGGCAATATATTGGCAAGTCAGGAAAGATATGAGGAGGCCATCGAGCAATTTTCCACCGCATTGAAGATCAACCCCGATCACAAAGTCGCCCGGTTTAATCTGGAAATGAGCTTAAAAGCAATAAATCAATAACCACGCCCTATCCATGGTTTCAGGTGTCAGTGTTCAGGTGTCAGCGATTTAGCAGAGAGCTTCTCGCTTTTTGCTTTGACTCGGCTGAACTCTTTTCAGGCTGGCTAGGAAACAGTGACCAGAAGCCAGTTGCATGAGGCCTGACACCTGACACCTAAATTAAAGCCGTATTTTTTAAATTGCTTGTTTGAATTTATGCGCCACACCTTTCACAGGTTTTGTTCCCTTAATTTTATACCTTCCGCTAATACCTCTTGACAGTCGGGATTTCATCAGTTATTTTTTTTGGGCATATGCTCATATTGTTATGGAGATAAATCCCCGGCCCTTCCTTAGTGGAATTTTGTTATCACGGGAATTACAAGATCCAAACGCAAAATAAGGAGGAACCCATGCAAGAAGAGGTTATCAAATTAGGAGGCATGAAAAAAAGCCGTTTTATGGACAAAGTCATGGAGCTGCTGCCCGAAGGCGGCAATTTAAATCTGTGCTTAACCTGCGGGGCCTGTTCCTCGGGCTGTCCGGCCACGGGCCTTGACGGCCTGGATCCGCGAAAATTCTTGCGCATGGCGGCCCTTGGAATGGATGATGAACTGCTTGGCTCTGATTGGGCCTGG
The DNA here is from genome assembly GCA_050122435.1 of Desulfobacterales bacterium. Taxonomy (GTDB): domain Bacteria; phylum Desulfobacterota; class Desulfobacteria; order Desulfobacterales; family JAHEIW01; genus JAHEIW01. Next base: position 1,172 of record JASFIX010000614.1, on the reverse strand, counting down.
TATTGTACCCAGTGCCAGCGCTGTATCTATGTGTGTCCGATGAAAATTGATATCCCGCGACTGGTTTTCAACGTTCGCGGAACCCGCCCGCGGGAAGAGCGACCCAAGGGCATTTTAGGATCCTGCGATATGGCCTTAAGAAATGACAGCTGCAGTGCCATGGGGGCATCGCCGGAGGATTTCACCTTCGTGGTCGAAGATGTTTTAGAAGAATACCAGGAAGCGCAGCCGGAGTTTAAAGACATGCAGGCACCCATTGACAAACAGGGCGCTTATTTCTTTTTGAATCAAAATTCCCGGGAACCGGTGACCGAGCCCGATGAGATGGTGCCGTTGTGGAAAATCCTTCATCTGGTGGGAGCGGACTGGACCTACGGGTCTAAAGGCTGGGGCGGCGAAAACTATTGCATGTTTCTGGCCGACACTGATGCCTGGGAGCACATTGTGCGCACACAGGCCAAACAGACCGATGATCTGGGCTGTAAGATATATTTGAACACCGAGTGAGGGCACGTGACCTTCTCAGTCCTGGAAGGACTGAAAAAATTCAACATCGACCACAAATTCGAGGTCAAAAACATCTATGAATACTACGCCCGCTGGATCCGAGAAGGAAAGCTCAATGTCAATTCGGATTGGAACAAGGACCTGAAAATCAAGTTTACCGTCCAGGATCCCTGCCAGATCGTGCGCAAAAGTTACGGTGATCCGATCGCCGAGGATCTGCGCTTTGTGGTTAAGACCGTGGTGGGAGAAGAAAATTTTATCGAAATGACGCCCAACCGCTCCAACAATTATTGTTGCGGCGGGGGCGGGGGGTTTCTGCAGTCCGGCTACAAAGAATCGCGTCTGGAATTTGGCCGCTTAAAAGATGATCAAATTCAAACCACCAAAGCCGACTATTGCATAGCCGGCTGTCACAACTGCCATGCCCAGATTCACGAGCTCAGTGAGCATTACGGCGGTGGATACGGGGTGGTGCATCTGTGGACCGTCATCTGTCTGGCAATGGGTATTCTGGGGGAAAACGAACGCGAATATCTGCAAGATGACCTCAAAGAGGTGGCCGTTTACGGGGCTTAGAGATAGTTGATCAATGGCGCAGGCTATCGGCGATGCAAACCCGTTGCCCTAATCCAGCACGTTAAAAAATCGCAAATCAATTTCAGTGT
>JASFIX010000613.1:0-3212 GCA_050122435.1 Desulfobacterales bacterium | reverse complement strand
TGGTCCAGCTGCTCCTTGCTCTCGATTCTATCGATTTCCATTAATATCTCCTTGAGGCTGTCTTAAAAATATAACTAGCCATCATCGGTTGAACCCGTTGTCCGGTAAGAAAAATAAATCAGGAATTTTCTCCTAATTTAACAGGCTCAACTGGCTAAACCGGCTCAACCGGCCAACCTAAAAAAGCGGCCGGCTTAATTCCTATAATCTATCCTTTTTACAGCACCCTATACGCCCAATTCCAATTTTAACCAGGCCTTTACATCGTCATCTAGCGCGTACACACCTTTGAGCTCGCAAACATCTTTTTCAAAACGGCTCGGAAGTTCGAATTCCGCCAACTCGAGCGCTTCTTCAGAGTTACGGCGGATCAAATAGATCAAATAGGGCTTGCGCCAGCAATTGACGACAAAGTAGGTCGTATAATCGCTTTTGGATCGAATCACATATTTTCCGCTGCCCCAATCCGTATTGCCCCATTCCAAATACTGTTTGACGGCCTCTTCAGGCGTCATATCCCATTCAATCTCATTGATTAGGTCGGTATCTTTTTTTAATTCTTCCAGGGTAAGCATGGTCAGTACCTTTCTATCGGTTGAGCCCGTTGGCCCGTTGGCCCGTTAGCCGGTAAAAATTAAAATCAGATATTATCCCTTTTTAACGGGCTCAACCGGCTAAACCGACTCAACGGGTTAACCTAAAACGGTAGATTAACCGTTTTGAGCACATCCGGGTGATCGCCTAAAAATCGGTATAAGGTGGCTCGGCCCACACCCAGAAGCTTGGCCGCTTTGACCTTATTTCCGCCGGTTCGTTCCAGGGCCGTTCGCACCGAGTCCGCATCCAGTTTGCGGGATGGCCCCCGCCGCATGCAAATATTTTCAAGATCTCGAAGCTCCAGCGGCAAATCATCGGCAGAGATCACCCGACCGTTCGATTTTACAATGGCAAACTGAATCGCATTTTGCAATTCACGCACATTCCCCGGCCAGCGATAATCAAGCATTAGCGACATGGCTTTGCTGGAAATCTTCAGTTTTTTCTTGCCGTAACGCTCCCGCGCTTCCTGTAAAAAATGCTCGCTCAGCAGGGGAATGTCGATTTTGCGGTCACGCAGCGGCGGAAGATGGGTGGGAATCACATTCAGCCGGTAGTAAAGATCTTCCCTGAATTTGCCGCGCTTAACTGCTTCTTTCAGATTTTTGTTGGTGGCACTGATCACCCGTACATCTACGCTAATCGTCTGTTCTCCGCCGACCCTCTCAAACTGGCCTTCCTGTAAGAAGCGCAAAATTTTGGCCTGCATATTATTTGAAAGCTCGGTTACCTCATCCAGAAACATCGTACCGGTGTCTGCCAGTTCAAACCGCCCCTTTTTATCCCGAATGGCACCGGTAAAGGCGCCCTTGACATGCCCGAAAAGTTCACTTTCAATCAGGCCCTCCGGCAGGGCCCCGCAATTAATCGGGACAAAGGGCGCGCCACCGCGATGGCTTTCACTGTGGATAGCCGCAGCCACAAGCTCCTTGCCGGTACCGGTTTCACCGGAGATGTGAACCGGATAATCATAATCAGCAACATCTTTTATCTGTTTAAAGATCGATATCATCTTGCTGTCCTGGCCGATAATGTTGCCAAAACTGGTTAGTTCCCCGGCACGCTCTTTGAGACTGAAAATGTCGGTAACATCCTTAAATGATGTCAGCACACCGGTATACTGTTCGTCGGCATCCCGCATGCTGGTCACCGTCATCTCGATGCGCCTCAGCTCGCCGGCTTTGGTGCTGATGTTCAGCGTGTATTCCGACTTTTCAGCCAGTTTGGGCGGATCTTCACAAAAAACACAGCGCTCCCCGCAAAATGGACTGCCAAAGGCCTCATGGCAATCCCGGCCCAGTATTTCTTCACGCCGGTAACCGGTGATGCGCTCGGCTTCGGTATTGAAAAAAAAGATGCGCCGGTCCATGTCGTGGGCGATAATCCCTTCTTTGAGATTATCCAGAACATTTTCTAGGTTATCCCGGTGGCACATCAAATTTTCTAAAGAATAATCCGACATCATTCCACATTTCCATTAACAGGCATATGGTTCTCATCTATTTTTATGCAAAATTTAGGTATCTGATTTTGACGCCTATGTCAAACATCTCTGACACCTGTTATTAAAGCTCGCAGGGAATATTTCTATTTAATTCAATTCCTTGAAGGTTTATTCGAACATCATAAGCCAGGACTTCAATTCCTCTTTCAACCGCCTGCCGCAACCTGCGTCCATATTCGGGATCGATGTGGTCGGCCGGCCGAAATACCCGGGCATCCGTTCTCTGAATAAAATAAAACATCATACTGCGATGGCCAGCTTTGGCAAGATTTTCCAGTTCGTGGATATGCTTGAGGCCCCTGGAAGTGACGGCATCGGGAAATTGTGCAACGGTCTTGCTGACCAGGGTGCAGTTTTTAATTTCAATATAACAGCGTTTAGGGCCGCCATCGTTCAGCATCAGGTCAATTCGGGAATGCTTACCGACTTTGACTTCCCGCTCGATATGGTTGTATTCCGACAATTCTGGAATCAATTTCTGATCAATTGATTTGAAAACCAGACGGTTCGGGACCAGGGTATTGACACCCACCAGAGAAGTGGGCATGGCAATCAATTCCCAGGTATATTTGTACTTGCGTTTGGGATTATCGTGCGAGGACAGGTAAATCGTCCGGCCCGGTTCCGAGCATCCTTTCATACTGCCGGTATTGGGGCAATGGGCCGTAACAATCTCACCGTTCCCCAGCTTCACATCAGCGAGAAACCGTTTATAGCGTTTTAATAAGGTGCCGGGGATAAGTTCGGGCCAGGTCAGGCCCCTGAAGGCGGTTGCAGATGACAAAGGCTTCATAAAAATTTTTCTTCGATCATATCGGCCAGCGGCACCACATCTTCAAATCCGAATTTGGGAACCTTTAATTGAAGATCAACATCGGTCACCACTGCAATCAGAAGCTCATCATCTTCCAAGAGCGGTTCAGGATGCCGCGCGGAACGCACGATCTCGATTTTGGGCTTGCTCCCGGTTTTGTAGCCCTCGGTAATAACCAGATCGACATCTTTAAAATAGTCCAGTAGACTATCCAAATCTCCGGCGTGATCATTTCTGACCATGGCAATTTTTCCAGGTGAGTGAAAAATAACGGTATCGGCACCTGCGGCTTTATGC
>JASFIX010000612.1:0-3213 GCA_050122435.1 Desulfobacterales bacterium | reverse complement strand
GCATTCTGGGATCAACACCGGACTGGTGGTCACCGGTGAAATTAATCTGGAAAAAGGCACCCACGGGGTCGCTGGCGATACCATCAACATAGCAGCGCGCTTGAGTTCTCTGGGCATTGCTGACGACATCCTGGTGGGTCCGGACACCTATTATCAGTCCGAGGGCTATTTCGATTTTAAAGAACTGGAGCCGGCCACCGTTAAGGGCAAAACCAAACCGATTCGGATCTACAAGGTTATCGCCCAAAAGGAACAGCCAATCAAAATCCACCGCTTGCACGGTTTTCAGGCCGAACTGATCGGGCGTACGGTGGAAATGAATCAGCTTTCCGATGCTGTTAAAAAACTAAAAGAAGGCAACGGCTCGATTTTTTCCATTTACGGTACGGCCGGCACCGGCAAAAGCAGGCTGGTCAAAGAGTTTAAGGAAAGCTTAAATCTGGATGAGATTCAGTGGCTCGAAGGTCACGCCTATCCGCATAGCCAGAATATCCCCTATTTTCCGCTAATCGACCTTTTGAATCGCTCCCTTCAAATAGAGGAAGGCGACCCGCCGGAACGTATAAAAGAAAAGGTTGAATCCGGCATTTCTGTTTTGGTAGACGATAAAGTGGATTTTATTCCTTATATTGGAAGCCTGTATTCATTGAGCTATCCGGAAATCGAGGAGGTCAGTCCGGCTTTCTGGAAAGAGCAGCTGCAAAAGGCAATTCAGACGATCCTTTCAGCGCTGGCCCAGCAAGCTCCAACCATCATTCGATTAGAGGACCTTCACTGGGCAGACCCCTCATTTTTGGAGCTCATTCGTCTGGTCCTGGCAGAATCCAGGGACCCTATTTTGTTTCTGTGTGTATATCGACCGCTCATCTCTTTATTCACCGGTCATCAGATCAGCGCAATGTCCCATCCCTACCGGGAAATCCGCCTGCAGGATCTTTCAACGTCCGAATCCCAGGGCATGATCGCATCTTTGCTGCAGACGGATAAAATTCCTTCAGAATTGCAGCAATTTCTCCAGGAAAAAGTAGAAGGCAACCCTTTCTACCTTGAAGAAGTCATCAATTCTTTGATTGAATCTGAAACACTGGTCCGTGACAATGGCAACTGGAAGCTTACCAAAAAAATAACCGAGGCCGAAGTATCATCGACTATCCATGGTGTGATTTCCAGCAGACTAGATCGCCTTGAGATAGAGAGTAAACGAATCTTACAGGAAGCCTCGGTTATCGGCAGGACTTTTTTTTATGAGATCCTCAATCGCATAACGGATTTGAAACAACAAATTGATCTAAGTCTGCGCAGTCTCGAGCGGCTCGATCTGATCCGCGCCAGGGCCTTACAACCGGATCTGGAATATATCTTCAAGCATGCCTTGACACAGGAAGTAGTTTACAATGGCCTTTTGAAAAAAGAACGCCGGGCAATCCATGAACGCATTGGACTGGTAATGGAACAATTGTTTCACGACAGATTGCCAGAGTTTTATGAAACTCTGGCCTATCACTTCAAGCAAGGCCAATCGACGCTTAAGGCCGTTGGTTATTTAATGAAGGCCGCTGATAAAAGTCTCAAACGCTATGCTCTGGAAGAAGCGCATCAGTATTACCAGGAGGCATTTGATCTTCTCTCAAACAAAACTCAAAAAAACAGAGAAGAAGAACTTCTAATAATTGATGTGATTTTGGATTGGGCCATGGTTTTTTATTATCGTGCCGATTGCATAGGATGGGAGAAGATATTCTTAGATTACAAGGCGCTTGCTGAAACTCTGGGTGATAAAGAAAGACTCGGAATGTTTTATGCCTGGCTGGGCCTTAGTTTGTGGTTCAGAGAAAAATTTACAGATTCTTATGAATATCTTCGTAATGCCATTCAGATCGGTGAAGAAATTAAAAATCAAAAAATCATCGGTTATGGTTGTACCTGGATTTGTTGGACTTGTACGGAACTCGGCCTATTTGATGAAGCCATCTCGTATGGCGAACGGGCACAGAAAATTGCCAATATTCTCGACTCGGATCAATACCTCTATTTCAAATCTCTCGCGGCTCTGGCAAACATGTATATTTATACCGGTGAAAACAAAAAGGCACTTAACGCCGGACAAAAGCTTTTGGATTATGGCCACAAGCATTCTAATATTCGAAGCATATCTTTCGGTCACACATATATTAGCTTTAGCTATTTTATCGCCGGTGATTATCTACTGGCAAAAACATATGCTCAAAAGGCAATCCAGATTTCAGTCGATCCTTTATATGCAGTCGGCAGTAATCTACTATTGGGCTTTAGTCATGCCTTTTTAGATGAATTTGAAAAGATCGGAGAAAGGACGAAACAAGACTGTGAATTTCTACAGAAAGTGGGTTGTAAAGTTTGGGCAAGAATGGCACAAATTTTAATGGGCTTGACTTACATCGCCAGTGGCCAGATGAGCAAGGGATTAAAAATGGTCGAGAATGTGCGAGATATGTTTCAGAAAAATAAGCGCAGAGGCAGACTTGCGATGCCGGAATACATTCTCGGAAAGATCTATCTGCAGATTGTGGCAGGAGAAAATTTACCGAGTTTTTCCATTTTGGCCCGAAACATCGGCTTTATGGTGAAAAATGTTCCTGCTGCCGGGAAAAAAGCAGAATATCATTTCAAACGGTCAATTGAGGTTGCAAAAGAAGTAGGCGCTAAAAGCTGGATTGCAATGTCCTACTATGATCTGGGATTATTGCACAAAGCAAAGAAAAGAAACAATCAAGCCAAAGAATGCATCTCCAAAGCTATTGAAATCTTTGAACAATGCGAAGCAGAAGTTTTCCTGCAACAGGCAAAGGAAACCCTGGCGTCTTTAGACTAGAATATCGACATTGATAGATTCATTTGCGAGTGAAATTAAAAATATGTCCGGATTGCTTCCCCCTCCGATAACAATTCGCAATTGATATCAAGCTTGGATTAAGGATATATTTCAGCATTTCTCTTTTTTGCTTTCGTGTTGTGACACGAGATAATAAAAATAATTGAACAATAGGGCCATTTATCGCACGAGCCATTATGTGGCTGGCATTTGGTTTTTTGGTAGTCAATATCATAAATAAATTCAAAGCGTTAAATTAAGATTATCTCAAACAAACCCACCCTGATCGCATTCCCATTGGTAATATTTTAACCTTTTCAGGCGTTTTTGGTGTATAATTCAACAAATGCTTGATTGCCCTC
>JASFIX010000611.1:0-3217 GCA_050122435.1 Desulfobacterales bacterium | reverse complement strand
GTCGCCATGGTCACCGAGCAATACCTGCAATACCTTGAATGGATAAAAATCATGAACATCGATTATGCCGGTGATTTTATCGTCATGGCCTCTACCCTGGCCCAGATCAAATCACGCATGCTGCTGCCGGCATCCGCGGAGGAGGAAGACGAAGATGATCCGCGTCATGAAATCGTCAAACCCCTTCTAGAATACCTTCAGATGAAGTCCGCCGCAGAACAGCTGTCTGAAAGAGAACTGCTGGGCGAAGAAACGTTTCTCAGAGGCCGCGATCGCCAGGAGTTTTTAGAGATAGAGCATGAGGAGTATATCCAGGTGGGCCTGTTTGAGCTCATCGATGCGTTTCAGAAAATTCTTGAAAAAATACCCGGCGATCAGCGGATGGAATTTACGGCTGATAAAATATCTGTTAAAGAGAGGATCACTCAGATTACCGATATTCTGGAAGCCAAAGGCTCGACAACGTTTATTGAATTATTTTCAGATAATCCGGATAAAAGCGAGGTCATTGTTACTTTCCTGGCGATATTGGAAATGGTTAAACTGGCCTTGATTCGCATTGTTCAACATACTCAAACCGGCGTCATGCGACTTTTTTATTTATAATGGACGATATTAAAAATATAATTGAAAGCCTATTGTTTGCGGCCGATGAGCCTTTAAGCATTGACCGCCTGAAAAAGATAATCACTGATGTGAACCCCCAAGAGCTGCGTGAGGCGCTTGATGAACTCAGGGCAGATTATGAAGCGCGTCAGGGCGGTTTTTATCTGAAAGAGGTCGCCAACGGATACCAAATCCGCACCCGCCCAGATTACAAGGAATATATCAAGCGCCTGCTGCAGCCCAGGCCCCAGCGTCTCAGCAAGGCGGCTTTGGAAACACTGGCAATCATTGCCTACAAACAACCGGTCATCCGCAGCGATGTCGAGCATATTCGCGGCGTTGACTGCGGCGGCGTGCTGCGGGTGCTTTTAGAGCGGCAATTCATCCGGGTGTTGGGCCGCAAAGATATCCCCGGGCGACCGTTGATATATGCCACCACCAAACGCTTTCTGGAGGTCTTTGATCTCAAAAATCTCAAAGACCTACCCACCCCAAAAGAGATCGAAGAATTCGGCAGGGAATTATCGGAAGAAGTGGATGAGGCTGATCGCGAAGAGAAGACAGACGAAATTTTAAGCGAAGACACCGACGAGACCCTAGCTTCTTCGGTGCCGGCGGAATCTGAGAATCCGGCCGAAAACCCGCAAGCGCCATTGGAACCGGATGAAATAAAGACGGATCATGAGGGATAAAAATACTTGACTAAAACGCTTAAAACCCATTATTTATTTTACGGTATCTAAAAACCAAATTGGGCGGTTAACTCAGTGGGAGAGTGCTACCTTCACACGGTAGAAGTCACTGGTTCAAATCCAGTACCGCCTACCAGAAAATTCAAGGGGTTATGGTTCTAACCATAACCCCTTCTTTTTGCCTCAATTTGCCTTTTGCCCCTTTTTTGGCAGCAATATCCAGAATGGCAATCCATTGTCTTTCGCCAAGTGTAACGGAAATCTAAGAAATATTAGCGACGTCTTTTTGGGATGCAGGCCTAAATTTTTCTTTAATAATTTATTTATTTATTTATTTTATTATTGTTTTCTATAATTATGATATGTCAATATTATTTCTTGTAATTTTTACGAAAAAACGGTAACTTAATGGCATGGGTGAAAAGAAAATATTCTCAACTAGAATCGATTCAGACCGGCTCAAGGATCTGAAACACCTTGCAGTCGATACGGATAAGTCTTTGGGTCGTTTATTGGAGGAAGCCATTAAGGACATTTGCCGGAAATACAAAAAACAATCTAAAAAATAATCCTTTGTGGAGGGCAGATGCTCTGAATAAAAGCCTCATTTCTCAAATTTCGAGATGGGGTTTTTGTTTTTTGGATATCAAGTTGTCTTCAAACAAGGTACTGGTAAGGTCTCCAAACATCAATTAGTCCCATAATTTTTGAGTTTAGCGTTTTGGGGAGAGAGGCATGGTCTTAACAACACCCGAAAGATCTGAAGAAAACCCGATTGAAAAGCTTGCCGCTTCGGTCTATCCGCCCTTAGCAATGCTCGCAGGGATGCAGCTTGATTTGTTTACACAGCTCTCAGATAAGCCTATGAACACCGAGCAGATAGCTGAAACTATAGGCGTTGGAAGCGCTAAACTAAGACCCCTGCTGTACGCACTTGTCGTTGCAAACCTTTTGAATGTGGAAGGGAAGTTTTTCAGCAATACCGACACAGCCAATCGTTTTCTGGTAAGGGGCAATTCATCATGTGTAGTGGATATACACGAGCAACTTTCCGATCTGTGGAGTGCTGCACTCAAAACTGCGGAGTCTATTCGGACGGGAGTGCCGCAAGCGAGTCACGACTACCAAAGCATGTCGAAAGATGAGTTGCAACAATTCTTTCGTGGTCAGCATCCGTATGCCATCGAATACGGCCGTGATCTGATTGCCAGATATGACTTTTCTTCATACCGCACACTTTTAGATGTAGGCGGTGGCTCCGGTGGATTGGCTATCGCAGTGACTGACGCCATTCCTAATATTCAAACGACAGTTGTAGAGCTATCGACAGTCACTCCAGTCACGCAGCACTTTATAGATGAGGCAGGTGCCGGGGACAGGATTAAAGTAATAGCCGCCGATGTAGTTCATGACGAATTGCCCGGTTTGTATGATGCTGCGGTAATGACTGCATTTTTACAGGTTCTTTCACCTAATGATGCTCGCCGCGCTCTCAAGAATGTCAGCAGGGTAATGAATCCCGGTGGTAAAATCTACATCAGGGGGGGTGGCATTATCGATAATTCACGGACCTCGCCTCCCGAATTGGTAAGTTTTAATATAGTTTTCGTTAATGTATACGATGAGGGCCAAGCGTATACAGAACAAGAACATAAGGAATGGCTGCAAGAAGCAGACTTTGAAGGCTTTAGGCGTATGATCCTCCCAGATGGAGGCAGCATTATTACGGCTCTTAAAGTGAAGTGAGATGCTGCCCGTTAAGATGGTGTCAATTCCACAAAAATGGGAATGGTATCACAACATTTCCGTTTTAGTGATATTCTCAATATATTAAAACTTGGAGTTAAACAGGGAAACCGGCCTCATTAATTTCTAATTATCACCAAATTATTCGTTTATCCAAACATTAACGGCATCAG
>JASFIX010000610.1:0-3224 GCA_050122435.1 Desulfobacterales bacterium | reverse complement strand
ACAATAGGTACGATGGTTAAGGAAGCATCGGGTAATTTAAAGGTCGTGCTCGCCTGACGAAGACTATAGGTGCCGACGTATCCCCCAAGCTCCAGGGCGTATTTGCCCAAAAAGGTCAGATATTGCACAAAGGGCATGCGCTCGAATAGCGGCACCAACTTGGTTTTGTGGTAAAACTGGGGCGCAGCTGCAGAACCTGCCGGTAGAAACAGCGCTGTATTAAAAGCCTCGTAGTAATAGTTTTGTTCGCTATTGAAACGGCTCCCCGGAGGGATGTTTTCATTACTCAGTTTCCAGTAGCTGTGCACACCCAACAGTATATTCAGTTTTGGATATTTTTTACGAAATTCCAATAAATCACGATAGTAGACCGATGAGGTAGGATCTTTTTCGTCGATCTGCTCAACAATCAGGGTTTCAGGGCCAAACAGGTATTGGGTCTTGTCATCGACAATCGCATCGGCTGTTTTGAAAAACGTCGCCATATGTCGGGCATAATTTTGCGGATCAAATTTTTCCGTGTATGGATCCAGGTTGGGTTGTATCAAAGCGACGGTAACGGTGTTTCCTTCCTCCTTAAAGTTTTGATACATGAGATAAGATACGAGGGCGGGAATCAGAAAAAGCATCAGCGTTATTGCGCCTGTTGGAACAATAGAACGCACACCTTTTTGCCGAAAAATCTGGTAGACCTTCAAAGCGGCAAAGTTGGTCAATATGATCCAGAGCGTCCCGCCCCGAACACCGGTAAACTCATACCATTGGATGAGCTTTGGCGCGGTGGCCAGTGCGTTGCCCAGGTTGAGCCAGGGCCAGGCCAGATCCCAGGATAGATGAAAATGTTCATATCCCATCCAAATAAACATAAAGGGAAACAACAGGGGGATTTTCAGGATCATACGGATACGGCTGGCCAGCCAGAATATGAGGGCCTGCAGAAGTGAATTTGCGATAATGATGAGGATGGCTCCCACCAATTGTGCCTGCATAATCCACCAGGTCCCGATGATATTCCACAGCAAAAAACTTATAAAGGCATAGTTGAATAAGACATACGAGTTGGGATGATGATGGCGACCGATTTCCTCTTCCAGCAGCAGGAGGGGACCCCAGGCGATAAAAACCACAAAGAACAGAGATGAAGCAGACCAGGGCAGCCCCAGCAGCAGGCCACTGGTCAGCGCTAAAAAAATGTTTTTTCTGATATTCATAGCGTATGGTTTCATGTTTTCCGCCGGAGGCGGTTCATGTGTCTGGAAAATGCAGTTGAAAAGATTTTATTTTTGGGCAACACTGTGAAATCAAACCCATTGCGGATAAGCAATAAGAACATTAATCTTAAAACAGACCCTTCAATGCGATGACGTAATGGGAAACCGTTATACGGGATTCGGAAAATTCTTACAACATTGAAAATGGGCGTGATGGAGGACTTCTTACATGGGTGATCATATTTGCCCATGGTGGGTCGCATACACATTTGACAATCGCTTTCGGCACTTTTTTCACAATCCTGCGAAAATGCTCGGCCCATATGTGTCCCCTGGCATGACAGCTCTGGATGTGGGCTGCGGGATGGGCTTCTTTTCCATTGGTCTTGCCAGGCTCGTCGGCGATACAGGCTGTGTTATTGCTGCTGATGTCCAGCCGAAAATGTTGGAAGTGATGCAAATGCGTTCTGAAAAAGCTGGTTTTGCCGGCCGAATCCGTCTTCATAGATGTGAACCTGAAAACCTCGGTGTCGATACACCGGTTGATTTCATTCTTGCTTTCTGGATGGTACACGAAGTTCCTGACCCAGAATCATTTTTCCATCAGATTCGTAACTGTCTCAAACCAGGTGGAAGATTTCTTGTCGCCGAACCCAGGTTTCATGTTTCATCAAAGCGTTTCAAGGAAATTCTGGATTCAGCCCAAGAGTCTGGTCTGAATATTTGTGAGACGCCGTCCATACGGTTTAGCCGATCTGCTGTTCTAAAGAATGATTCATCGTAAGCTTTTTAGAAGGGTGTTGTCTATTGAGCATAATAAAAAAAATGGCCAACCGTGTCGCAAAAACGAAATTTGCAAGCAGGGCCATTAAAGATCGAGCAGACCTCAGCGCGTTTAAAGGGAAGCCAACTGCAAAAAATTTATTAGGTATCTTTCTAATGTGCTGCAGCTACATCATTGGATGGCCGGCGGTAGGGTTGATCGGTGCTATTTCAATTTACTGGCACCAACCACTGCTAATTATCATCGGAGGGCCCCTTTTGCTTATAATCGCACATCTGGTATTTTTAGCGGGCGTGTATTTCGCTGGAGGTAAATATATCATGGTATTTTTTAGATGGGCGACGAGGGCGACCCTTGAGAAACTCATGTAAAAAAAAGAAGCGATACAAACCCTTCCATTGTCAAAAAGGGGATTTAAGCAGAAAAAATAAGGATCTCGTTTTAAGGCAAAATCATCAATTACAAATAAAGATTTGCCGTCATATCCATGCGACGGTATATTAGCGGCGGTTTTTCTTAAATTTTCGAATTAAGATAGTCCCGCATAATAGTAAAATAGTGGCGCCATAAACGATTTCCACCGTACTGTCCCCATAAGATTTATTGAAATCTCCAAGGAGCTCAGATAATGGATGCCATCGTATCGGGCCGTGTCCTCCGCCCCCATTTTCTATTAACGCCTGATGTTGCTCGCCTTCTGGGAGAGGAGGCGACCTTATACCTTATACCTTGAACCTTCCATAATTTTATGTGTGTGCCTGGCGCGGTGAAGCCTTAATGGCGAAGGCGGAAACGCTGAACCCGGAACCCTGAACCCTATATCGTAAACCCGATATCAAAAACCTCATGACAGGATGGACAAATAAAAAGCCATTTGGTGATATCGCCATCCTTCCTGAACATAGAATGAAAACCATCTTTATAACCACATGACGGACAGATTTTAAACTCGGTGTCCATTTTAACCGTTTTAATTTCGTAATCCATATGATCCCTCCCGCTTCCTACCTATATTTGGTTCCAAGATGAGAACGAGAATCTATCATAAATTACCGGGAGATCAGTTTCAATATTACATTGCAAATTGTTAAATCCGTCCCTTTTTGAATTTATTACAGTCGGAATCTTTTTCCCGTAGAAATGAAATTTTTTCTCGAATTGCCAATTATTTGACGTTCCCTTTAGCCCACCTGCGTCACTGATTCCCTCAAGTAATCATAATGTTTGGA
>JASFIX010000609.1:0-3227 GCA_050122435.1 Desulfobacterales bacterium | reverse complement strand
TTGCCAATATTCATTTTAATTTCTCCAGCTTTTCCTGGCAGGCGCGACAGCGAACGGCAAATGGCTGAACCTGAAGACGGGCGGGCCTAATCCAGCGACTGCAATCCCGGCAGCGCCCATATTTTCCGGCTTCGATTCTGAGAAGGGCTTCCTCTATTGTTTCGATTTCCTCTACCTTTAGTTTAATTAAAGAATAAGCAGTACTTTCTCTTAGCTCCGCTATTCCTCTATCTCCCCCGTCTTTTGCCTCCTGGATTAATTCCTGATATTCTTCGCGAACATCTTCATCGATATCATCACTGACTTCATCCCACAGATGCCTTTTTCTCCCAAGCAATTCCTTTTTGATGTTTTCCAATTCTTTATCTGCCAGTCGCCTTCTTTCTTTGTCGTTTGCGGGCATATTCAATTTCCTTTCTAGCGGTTTTTTTGAGCACCGCAATAAGGTTTCATTCATCCATAAGGGCCTTTATTTCCGTTCCTTCAATTTTTTCTTTTTCAAGCAACAACGCTGCACCTTTGTTAAGAAATTCCCTCTTTTGCCGAAGGATCTCAAGTGCTTTTGTATATTGTTGATTAACAATTTCTCTGACTTCACTATCAATGAGTTCGGCGGTGGCCTCGCTGTACTCGGCCGCACCTTCCATCGGGATGTTTAAAAACTGATTTCTTTTTTCACGGGCAAAATAAACCTGGCCGACTTTTGGGCTCATGCCGTATTCTTTAACCATGCTGCGGGCGATGTCGGTGGCCCGAGCCAGGTCGTTGTGGGCGCCGGTGGAGATATCTTCGAAAACGATTTCCTCTGCCGCCCGGCCGCCCAGCAGGGTCGCGATCTTGTTGAGCAATTCGGTTTTGCTCATCAAAAAGCGATCTTCCGTCGGGGTTTGCATTGTGTACCCCAGAGCTGCTATTCCGCGGGGAATGATGGATATTTTCTGAACCGGATCCGTACCAGGCAATGACAGGGCAACGATCGCATGGCCCATCTCGTGGTAAGCCACGATTTCTCTTTCCCTGGGATTGATCAAGCGGTTCTTTTTCTCCAGTCCAGCGATCACCCGCTCGACCGCCTCCTCGAACTCCGCCATGCCTGCCTTTTTCTTTTTTCTGCGGACCGCTATTAACGCGGCCTCGTTTACCAGGTTCGCCAGATCGGCGCCAACCATGCCTGGCGTCATCGCGGCCAGGACGGACAGGTCGACATCTTTAGAGACTTTGATGTTTTTCAGATGTACCTTCAAGATTTCTTCACGACCTTTTTTATCCGGACGATCGACGAGAATATTTCGGTCAAAGCGGCCCGGCCGCAGCAGCGCCGGATCCAATATTTCAGGCCGGTTGGTGGCTGCTAACAGGATAACGCCAACATTGGGGTCAAAGCCGTCCATCTCCACCAGCAGCTGGTTGAGGGTCTGCTCGCGCTCATCGTGCCCGCCCACCGTGCCAAAACCGCGCGCTTTTCCAAGCGCATCGAGCTCATCGATAAAAATGATGCATGGCGCTTTTTGTTTGGCCTGGTCGAACAGGTCCCTGACCCGGGCTGCGCCCAGCCCGACAAACATCTCCACAAATTCCGACCCGCTCATGCTAAAAAACGGCACGCCGCTTTCTCCCGCCACCGCCTTGGCCAGCATGGTTTTGCCGGTTCCCGGAGGCCCCACCAGCAAAATGCCTTTGGGTATTTTGCCGCCAATCTCGGTAAATTTTCCCGGTTCTGATAAGAACTCAACCACTTCCATCAACTCCTGTTTGGCTTCGTCCACCCCGGCCACCTCTTCGAAGCGCACATCGATTTCTTCCTGCATGTAAATTTTGGCTTTGTTTTTGCCCAGGGTCATAAACCCGGGCTGCTGGCCGGCCATGCGCTTCATCAGAAAAAACCAGAGGCCGAAAAATAAAAAAACCGGTACAATCCATGAAAGCAAGGTCGGTAGAAAGCGGGATTCGATTTCGCCTTTGAATTTGACATCATATTGCTGCAGAAGATCAGATGTGTCCGGGTCCACTCTTATGGTCTTAAACATCTGTTCTGTTCCGTCCGCGCCCTCTTTGAACTTGCCCTGGATCTGGTTGGCTGTAATGGCGACTTCGATGACTTTATTTTCCTTCAACAATTTTAAAAATTCACTGTAGGGTATGGTTTTTATCGCAAACATGGTGGTAATATAATTCTGCAGAAGCAAAACAAACCAGACGCCCAGAAGCACATACCAGATGGAAAATTTTTGACGTTTTTCCATGACACCTCCTGTGTCATTATGTGAAGAATATTGAGGCTGTTAAAATAATTAATATTTGAAATGTTTTTACGAGTGGTAAAAAATCAATAACCCCCATGACATTAGGCGTGCAGATTTTTATTTAAATATTACTAGTAACCCACTTTAATTATTACCTCGACATCCGGCCAACGCTTTTCTGTTGGATGAACACTAGGCGGAGCAATAATTTTACAGTAGATTTTAGTGTCATTAGAAATACTTTCCAGGTAAATCGGTGTGGTGATAACATGGAACACCTTGCTCTTTTGTTCGTCTACCGGAGTAAGAACTTTTACCTGCTTGGGGACCACTTCAATATTAAGAATCTTCATCTTACCGGGAAGCTTTCCAACCAGCTGAGGTTTTATTGTAACCTCGCGTTCTTCAATTTCTGCAAGAGTAAGCTCTACACTGGAAGGGATCACGTCCAGTAATTTTACGTCTCCCGGCAATTGGATGTTTTCATCGGTTATCGGGAAGGTTTGCTTTCCTTTTACTGTTTTTGATAGATCTATTTTTACGCTTAATTGAGCCGGGTTAATGGAATCGAGATCTGATTTCGGACCGGCCAGATGGAGCCGGACTTCCTTTTGCTTGTCTCCGACTAAAATAAGGTCCGGGGGCGAAGCACTATATCCCACCGGAACAGTGATGACCCTTTCCAGCATCTCGCTCTGAGAAATGATTAGCGTGGACCAGAAAAACACCGCCAGAGCAATGCTCGCTGATATCTGTGAAAAAGTTAACCATCTTGATTTTCCTTCAGGGAGTCTGAATGGATACGCGGCGGTGTTCTTCCAGTGCGAAATGATGGATTCAACAAGCTTTTCACGGTCGTTTACCTGCCGCATTTTACCCCTATCAAAAATGGAAATCTTTCCCCGTTCTTCTGAAACGACTAACGCAAGCGCATCCGATTTTTCAGCCAAACCCATGGCCGCATGATGACGGGTGCCGAATTCA
>JASFIX010000608.1:0-3241 GCA_050122435.1 Desulfobacterales bacterium | reverse complement strand
TCCCTGGATCTTTAACCTCCTGGCCTCTGTAACAACATTGTCACTGCGGTATGCAGTAATCAATATCTTTATGGCGTTCGGCTGGACGCTGCAAATTCTTTTTAGAAACTCTATACCATCCAAACCCGGCAATTTATAATCTACGATAATTAGATCGAAGATCTGATCCTTTATTGCAGATAACCCCTCTTCGGCGGTCTCAAAGGCCAGAACATGGCAACCTTCGGTCTCAAAGAAAATGCGCAAAGAATCACGGATCCACTCATCGTCATCGACGAGTAAAATTTTCATCCCTCTGATTTCGCTATATAGATCCATTTTAAACCTTTTTAACTTCATACATAATTGACTATCTTTTTCTTTAGCAAAATTAAGTTTTTATATTCCTTTCAATGTATTTTGTAAGCACAAGATATGCCAATATGATGCACTCAAATTAAATCTATAAATATCGAGTGCTTATCGAAGAAAGATTAATTTAGCTTTCGTTTTCAGGGATTGATTTAGAAATTTTGCAAAACTACTTTTTGAAAAATTTCGAACTCATTAAATTGAGATCTAACCATTTTTAATAACAATTCTAATTTTGCCATTGTAATCAACTAATTAGCTCCTTTTTCGTTTGCGGCTAAAATGGCACAGCAATTGCTGTATTCATTAGCGCAAAGATATCATTTGAAATTATCCTGACGGTTATAAATACCAGTTCAATTTGCCAAAAAGGAGTGAGACGAAATGAAGGAACGGCCTAAAATTGGTCTCGCCCTTGGTGGGGGTGGAGCGCGAGGCATTGCGCATGTTGGCATATTGAAAGTGCTCGAGCGCGAAGGTATCCCAATTGATATGATTGTTGGAACCAGTATCGGCGCCCTTGTTGGAGCTGCCTATGCTATTAACCCTGACGCTATTGTAATGGAGAAGCGGGTTTCGAAGGTTCTCGACAACAAGGGCAAAGAGAGTAAAGGTTTAAGGCTATTGGGACGAGCGCAATGGGATGGCGATTTCAAATCCGATTTTCTGAGCCGGGTTATCCGAATCGCCCTAAAAGAAATGTTTCTGAGCTACGCCATGTTTAAAAATTCCCTGCTCTCAGAAAATGATTTGCGGGCATGCGTCGAAGCCTTCCTCGATGATATCAAGATAGATGATACGACGATCCCATTTGCTGCGACTGCTGTTGATCTGGTTTCAGGACGGCAAGTGTTGCTTTCGGAAGGGCCCATTATTCAAGCCGTTATGGCGAGTTGCGCCGTGCCCGGCTTTATGCCGACAATTGCCTGGAATGAAATGATACTGGTTGACGGCGGAATCGTCGATTTCGTTCCTGCCGGCCCCTTAAAAAATTTAGGTCCAGAGGTGGTTATTGGCGTGGATGTCGGATCTTACCTTGATGGGTGCTGTGCGATCGAAGACGGCATCGATGCCATGCACCGCTCGATGGAGGTGATGAGTTTCTTTCTAAACCGACATTGCAAAAAAAATGTCGATATAATGATTGAACCGGCTGTAGGCGATATCCCTTGGACCGATTTTCTCAAGTACAAGGAAATAATTCATATAGGTGAAATCGCAGCGGAATCAAAACTGGAGGAAATTAAAAAGCTGATAAGTTTTAAATTCAGGAAAAAAATTTTGCAGTGGCCAAAAAAAATCTTTAAACAACAGCAAAAAAGCGAGAGCATCAAATTAGAAAGAGTTTCAACCAGCAGCTGAAAATACAAAAAATTTCACTTATAATAATGCATTTAACTCATTTAAAGATTCGAATTAATAGCCTCGGCCTCAATCCACCCGGGAATATAGCAGGTAATGTTAACAAAATTACAATTTCCGCCGCATTCCGGACAACAATCGGGCTGAGCGGATGCTACCAACGTAAAACCGCAGGCAGAACACATCCAGTAAGTCATACCGCATCGTGGGCAAATATCTCCGATGAATCTATGGGAAGCGGTATAACCGCATTCTGTGCACATCCATAAATCCTTTTCATTTTTTTTCATTTGTTTTTCCTCCTGTGCTTGATTTGATTATTCAGGATTTATTTTGGGGAAGTTTCTAATGTAAAATTTTCTACCTTCATATTCAGCTTCAGTGAGTTGACTTTGACGGATCAATTTGTGAACGATTTGCCAATCCGCGCCGGTCCGCAACAAAAATTCATTAACCGCATCCTGCCGCATGGGATGCACAGCAGTAATGCTCAATAGATCATTTTCAACATCACCCGTAGGTGCGAAGGTATTGCCCTCGTAACCGATCAAATACTCCACCTGTAATGGCTTTTCATTTAAGATATGGAAAGCTTCGTTTAAGACAGCCTCATCGGGCGGTGCCACCCATTTTTCTGCGGGAGGCCTTGTCGGCACGGCTATATAGGCTTTAACTGGTTGCAGATGATTTAAAAAGACGGCAATTTTTCGGAAGTTTTTAGCGTTGTCGTTAAGGCCTCTAACCAGCATTGTTTCCGTTACCAGCGTTCCTGAGTAATCGTTAGCAAATTCAACTATGCCTCTCAGAATAGTCTTCTGTTTTAGAGTGCATAGCGGGCGATTGATTCGGCGCCAGGTTTTTTCACTGGTGGAATCAATTTTAAAAGAAACCCAATCCGCTTTAGCCAGGTCTGCTCTCACATCCTTCCGCCAGATAAGAGAACCGTTAGTGATTATGGCTATTTTAAGCTTCAATGATTTTAAAAGATCGATTTCCTGCCCTAGATTGTCATCCAGGGTAGGCTCCCCATCTGGAACGAAGGTAAGATAATCAATCGATTCGCCTTTCCTCTTTGCTTTTTTAACCTTCTTTCTGACGTCCATATAAATTTCTTCTGGATCATAGAACCGATCTCGGTCGACTTGATTCCTGGTGGTTTTGCCTACCTGACAATATACACAAGAATAGGTGCATATTTTGGGCGGAATATTGTTGACTCCCAAACTCCGACCCAACCGTCTCGAAGGAACAGGTCCAAAACTAATCATAATGTCTCATACCCTTCAATAAATGGTGTGGTTCCATTTATGTGTTAATTTCTTTCCTATGTCGTTGTACGCAACGGTTCCGGTAGTGCTTCTTCATGAATCACAAAGAATTGGATGACCCCTCCAATCACAATCCAGACTGCAATGAGCAGAACAAGCAGGTTAATTACCGTCACCAGCGTATTGTTGCCGGCACTGAATTTAACCTCGTTCAGGATAACCGCCCAGATGGTCATCACGGCCATAAATATTGCCGGGAT
>JASFIX010000607.1:0-3244 GCA_050122435.1 Desulfobacterales bacterium | reverse complement strand
TATCGTTGCAACACATTTTGCAGTTCACGAATATTTCCCGGCCAATCATAGTTAAGCAAAGCTTCTGTTATCTTATGTGGAATTTTTTTTCTTTTCTTATCTTTGCCATATAGTGTTAAAAAATGTTCTATCAGCAAAGGAATGTCCTCTTGCCGCTCTCTTAAAGGTGGCACATAAATTGGTATAATATGAATCCTGTAAAAAAAATCTTCTCGCATTTTGCCGAGTTTTACGTGATTGATTAGATTATCGTTTGTCGCAGCAATGAAACGCACATCGGAATACCTGGTTTGGTTCCCGCCAACCGGGGTGTATCCTCCACCTTCAATTGCCCGCAATAGTTTCACTTGCATGTTAATGTTAAGTTCACTTACTTCGTCCAGAAATAAAGTGCCTTTATGGGCCATATCAAAGAAGCCCTGCTTGTCGTTATAAGCGCCTGTATACGCCCCTTTTCGATGCCCAAAGAATTCACTTTCAAAAATGCTCTCCGGAATTGCCCCACAGTTTACAGGAATAAACCCCATTTGGTGGCGCGAACTCATATCGTGTATCGTCTTAGCAATGAGCTCTTTGCCGGTACCGGATTCTCCGTAAATAACAACACCGGCATCTGAGGCGGAAGCCTCCAGGATGAGGTTATAAATGTTTTGCATAGGGGTGCTTTTCCCAATAATATCACCAAATTTGTACCGGTCCTTTAGCGTCTCTTTTAATATAATTTTTGTTTTCTTAAGATGCTCTGCATCTTTTTGCATTTCTATCTCTTGTAATTTAGATTTGGTGATGTCTCTGGCGGTACCAATCAAGGCGGGCTTGCCATCCCAATGAACAATATTGTAATGCTCCTCAACCCAAAACTCTTGGCCGTTTTTGGCAATGCTCTTTCCTTGAAAGACTCTTTCTTTGGATGTGCCCGAAATAATTGCTTCATAGATACGGTTAAACTGCTCTTTGAATGCCTGGGAAATCAAATCAGTGGCATGCTTACCAACCAACTGGTTCGGACGGCTATAGCCATACATTGAAGCAAAGGCTTCATTAACAAATTTTATTTTTCCATCCTGAATCAAAGAGACCCCATCAGCAACATGATCTGCCAAAACACAGTACTGATCCTCAATCTCCTGAAGTGCTTCCTCGGCCTGTCGCCTCTTTGCTACCTCGAGTTCTAATGCTTTAACCTTTTGTTTTAATTCATTATAGCTTGGTTTTTGTTTCATCGATTTAACCCTCCAGAATTTATAGGGAAAATCAGTTGAATGAACGTGGGCGCTGAGCCATATAATGTTTTGTTTCTTACTGCTCCAGGTTCTTAAGACTGTCTCCGTCAATCTTCATGCGATTTTTCTTGGGTTAGGAATCAGGGGTAATTATTGGGCCTTCTTGGTTCATCTCAGTTTATCCGAGTTCAAGGAGGCCGACATTTTGGTCAAATAAAAGATCATACCCATCTTCGGTAATAACTACGCAATTCCCGATAATAATGGTCCAGTCATTATAACCGGATATAGAAGGCTCCATTGTGAACGCCAACCCAGGTTCTAGTACATAGGGTTCACCTTGCAATATACTTAAATTCCCCATCGGAGAGGGCGGATATCCCAGCTCCACACCAAATCCTGTTCGGGCAGGGATATATTGTTCGTAACCTTTTCTAACTTCGCATGTCGCTTTATCGATATCACCTACAGGGTTTCCGGGCTTGATCGCAGAGAGTCCAGCCTCGTAGGCATTAAGCACAAGTTCATATATTTTCCTCGCCTCTTGGGAGGCCTTGCCGGCAAAAACCGTCCGGACGACACTGGCATGATATCGCTTATGGACCCCCATGATCTCTATCATAATCGGATCCCCCTCCTCAATGATTCGCTCTCCGGGTAATGCATGGAAAAGGCCTGTCCGGGGACCGGATGAAACCAGCGTCGGAAATGCCGGATACTCACTTCCAGAAGAGGCGATTTTTTCCTGGATTACTGTGTTAATATCTTTTTCCCTTACCCCCGGTTTGATAACAGCATAGGCTGCCTTAAGTGCCTCTCCGGCCCACTCTGCTGCCTGTCGCACGACCAGTAGCTCGGGTTCACTTTTTTTCATGCGTGCATCATCGATCATCTTCGTCACATCCACCACACCAACTTTTCCGAGGCCGCCCCGAATAGCATAATAATCTGCTATGGGGAAATAGGGGGTCTGCAGGTTCATCCCCATAACCTTTTCCCCGGCACCGGCCAAATATTTTTTGGCATGATCAACAGCCACCCGCATGGGATCGCTCCCGTGATGCCAGATCAAGAGACGATCGATCCAAGAATTCATGGCTGCCATTTTTTCTTCCGCGCGATGGGTCATAACAGCGGCATCACCACTCTTCACATCGATGTGAAGCTGGTTCTTGTAAAAAAGGCCCACAGGATCAAATCCAGAGAGCCAGCAAACATGTGAAGGCTCTGTGATCAGGAGATAGTCAATTTTTCGCTCTTTGGCCATATCACAAACCAAATCGAATCGCCGGCGATACTCATCCTCTGGAAAAGCCAAATCTTTCATGCAACACCTCCCTTTGCTCGTAATAGTTTCCCTGCCCTCACGCCGGTGGCGCACCCATTTTCTACTGCAACCTTTCCGGAAATGAGAACGAGATCAACTCCCCCGGGACGGGCATAGAAATCCGTCCATGTTGTATTATCCCGAAAGGTTTTAGGATCAATCAACGTCAAGTCAGCCACCAATCCCGGTCGAATAATACCCCTATCCCATATCCCCAGTTGGCTTGCCGGAAGCGATGTTAAACGCCGAACCGCTTCCTCAAAAGATAAGGTCTTTCTGGATGACACCACCTCATCAAACACCCGCGGGACAAATCCATAGCAACCCGGCATCATCGCCTCATCTTTTAAAGGTCCTTTCCGGGATAGTGTTGAAGAATCAGATCCAAAAGAACAATGAGGATCTCTGATTGTCAACAGGATATCCTCCCAGTCCAAAGTATGTGTGATCTCGGTAAGGTCGGTGTAATGCGTCCCCGCTTCGGCTAAGAGATCAAAAACCACGTCCCACGGATCTTTGCCCCATTCTTGGGCCAACTGCGCGATAGACTTGTTTATGACATCCGGTCTTTTGGGCGCCCCCACGATGATCACCTTGTCCCATCTATCAAGTTGAACCCAGCGGCAAAGGTTCACCCTATGCTCTCGCACAACCTTTCTTTTGAATTCATCGTCCCTAAACCGTTGAACAACGT
>JASFIX010000606.1:0-3245 GCA_050122435.1 Desulfobacterales bacterium | reverse complement strand
AAGTGCGGTAGCATTGAAGGCTGGCAGTTTAACCGTTTTGGTTGCCACGAAATGATCAATCATTCCCACCAGGGGACGCTCTGTTTGCATTGCTAACCTCCTATTATGCGTTTCAGTTCGGCCATCGGCCTCGGGTTTTGCAAGCGCGGAAGACTGCGCAACAATTCATCAATAGTGGTGACCCCTTGCGCTGCCTTGATAATCCCATCCTCCAGCAGGGTCACCAGACCGGAGGATTCGATACTGATTTCACGCAACGCTTTGCTGGGTTTACGTTCCAGGACGGCATCCCTCACAGATTCGTCCATAATCAACAATTCGAAGATGCCGACACGTCCTTTGTGGCCGGTATGCTGACAGTTGGAGCATCCACGGCCTTTCTGGAATTGCGCCCCGGCAATATGATTGGCAGAATAACCAATTCGGTGAAGCTCATGTGAAGTTGGCGCATAAGCAACTTTGCAGGAAGGACATACCATTCGTAATAAACGCTGTGACATCACACTAACCACTGTTGAAGCAATCATAAAAGCTTCGATTGACATATTCATCAAGCGAATCAGCCCACCAACGCTATCTTCGGTATGAAATGTCGTTAGAACTTTATGTCCGGTTAATGCGGCCTGTACAGCCACTTCCGCCGAAAAATTATCCCGTATTTCACCAATAACAATCACATCCGGATCCTGCCGGAGGATATGACGCAAGGTTTCTTCATAGGTCAAGCCGATCTTCGGATTGATGGAACACTGGGATATGCCATCAATGACGTATTCAACCGGTTCTTCGGCGGTAATGACACTCATTTGCGGATCGATAATATGACGCAGGCAACTGTAAACGGTGGTGGTTTTTCCTGAACCGGTGGGCCCGGTAAATAAAAGTACGCCACTGGGCAGATCGAGCGCCTCTTCCAACAACCGCTGCAGGATGCGATCCGATAATCCGATATCTTCGATTTTGCGTAACTGGCTGTGACGATTTAAAAGACGCAGAACGACCTTTTCACCATGCACCGTAACATAAAAGGAGGCGCGCAGATCCAGCTGTCCGTCCGGATGATCAAAGAAAAAACGTCCGCCCTGATGCCGGCGTTTTTCGGTAATGTCAACCTCACACAGGACCTTGATTCGGCTGGCGACGGCAGGGGCTGTTTCAGGAGGAAAATCCTCAAAATGGGTCAGGACGCCGTCCTGTCTAAAGCGAACCCGGAGGCGGGATGCTAACGGTTCGATGTGGATATCACTGGCATTTCTTTGAATGGCCGCCAAAAGAATATCGTCAAACAGCCGGATAATAAAATTTTCATCCATGGCCGAGACCTTTTTTTTCATTTCTCTGCGCTGGGCCTTCTTTACGACTTCCTGGATTGCACTTTTACTGGCAATCGCCGGCCTTATATTTTCTCCAAATACCTGGCGGGCGGCCTCCAATTCATCTTGATCCAGCGGATCAACAAAGGCGACGATGATAGCCATGCCATCGGCCCGAATGGGCAACAGATGATGGGTCTCATACCACTTTAACGGAACCCTGGTGAAAAGTTTGTGATCGATGCCGCCCCATTCAGGTTCAACAAACGCTACCCCCATTTGGAAGGACAGGACCTCCGCCAAAATTTGTTCGTCAACCAGTGAACGCTCGACTAAAATTTCGCCGAGTTTTCGTTTATATTTCTCCCTGGCCTGGATTCCGACAGCAGTTTTAAGGTCGGCTGCATCGATATACCCCAGTTCCACCAATAGCTCACCAATTCGAATAGAAACGGTATGTTTACGAAGGGCCTCTTTAATCTGATCATCGGTGATGAATTTCAATTCCTTGATAACCTGCAACAGGGGCCGGGATGCTTCGAGTTTGGCTTGAACCCGTTGGGCATATTCAATCTGCTTGTCGGTCAGACAACCGTTTTTCAGCAGATGATCCACCACTTCACCAAATCTGTCACCGAACCCATCGATAGCCGCAAATCGTCTATCGGAGGAATCGTCACGAATAGAAATGTCCTTTTTTACTGTCGTCATATTGGCTGTTTTACCACGGAATGATCTTGTGACAGGCAACTGACACATAAGAAGCCCATCATGAATAATATCGACATGTTTGGGTAAAAACTTTAGGGTTATGTCTGTTCAATATTTTGCTTGCAAACCCGGTCGTTACCCATTATGATTCCTCTAAATTAATTTCATTTCGTATCTCAAATCCAAGGTGAAATTATGGCAAAAGTATTCCGGCCAAGCTCTCGGGAATCCACAATTCTGTCCAAAATCGAATCTCAAAAAGAGCATACCCGCAGACTGGCAATCAATGCGATCAAGGATTGTATCGACCCCCTGTCCAACTCAATTGCAATGAAACTGGTCGATGACAATCTGGTGGAAACCAGCAATAAAAATTCGCTGGAAGAGCAGATAAAGGGGTGTCTGGAAAAACTGGGCCGCGCAGATGATTTCGATATCGACTATCAGGTGTCCCCTATCCGTAATCTGGTTCCTCAGCCCCATGTCGTCAGTTTGTATCTAACTGCTTTTGTCATTGAAAAGCTTATCAAACATAAAGACGTTGTGGATATTTATGGGTCCGACGAAGATATTTATCTGAATATCCATCAGCAGGTTAAAAAATATCTGCCCGCATAATGCGCCCCCGTTTTCATCCCAGATTGATCAACGGGCCGTTTGAAGACCCCGGCCTATACATTCCTTTTCTTTTTGAAAACCGAGCAATCATTTTCGATCTGGGCGATACGCTGCCGCTTACGGCCCGCGATCTGCTAAAAATCAGCCACGCCTTCATCACCCACACCCATGTCGATCATTTTGTCGGCTTCGATCGTGTCCTGCGAATCTCGCTGGGCCGTGAAAAAAATCTGCAGCTGTTTGGTCCACCCGGATTTTTTAAAAATGTGGAAGGTAAATTGGCCGCATACTCATGGAATCTGGTTAAAAATTACCCTTACCGATTAGGGTTGCAGCTGGTGGAAGTCCATCATGATTACCTGCTCACCTGCGCGTACCTGTGCCAGAATGAATTCATCCCCACGCGCAAAGCCGTCCGCACGGATTATAAAGACGTGATATATGAAGAACCGGCCTTTAAAATTTCGGTGGCTGTTTTAGATCACGGTATCCCCTGCCTGGGATTTGCCATCAAAGAGCGCTTCCACGTCAACATCAACAAAGACCGACTGGTTGCGCTGGGGCTTGAAACCGGTCCCTGGTTGACGGATTTTAAACAGGCAC
>JASFIX010000605.1:0-3253 GCA_050122435.1 Desulfobacterales bacterium | reverse complement strand
AAGTTCCAGCAGCGGTCGGATCCGCTTGGCAAAGATATTGATATTTCCCCAACCACTGCGCGGGACATACACCAGGTCTCCGGCTAGAAGTGCTACATTTTGGGATTGATCGCCGTTTTCCAGCAACCCTTTAAGATTTGCGGTGATGACCTCTGGTTTGGTAATATCTCCACGGACTATCTTGGTATTAGATTGAGATGCAAACTCGGTGGGCCCGCCGGCTTCAGAAATCGCATCTATCAGACGTATCTTATTGCTCTCAAAAGTATAAGTTCCGGGGGTTTCGACTTCACCAAATACATATACTCTTCGGCCGTCCTTATCCAGCGTCGGAATAAATACAACATCGCCATGATCGAGCACAAAATCCTTACTGGGATCCCCCTGATTTATGGCCTTAAATAGGTCGATGGTAACTGAATCACCATTTTTTCGGCGAATATTGACACTGTTCAAATTGGCCCTTTCAGCTGGACCGCCGGCCTTTGTAAGGCTCTCAATTAGGGTCGTTTTTCCCCTGAGCGTATATTTACCGGGTCCGGTATTGGCTTGACTTCTATATTTGACAGCTCCCAATAACGTAATGGTTTTGCTGTTATACTCTTTTACGATCACATCCAATCGTGGTTTTCGTAAATATTTCCGGATATGCTTTGTGAGTAAATTATCCAGTTGTGATATTGTTAGACCATTTATGTATAAATCCTCCACAAAGCCAAAGGAAATTTTACCATCCGGTCGAATCACAATTTCTTCTTTTTTAGGTGTATTTGCCTCCCAGTAGGTAATTTCGATAAGATCTCCGGGACCCACTTTGTATTCCTCAATTCCGTTTACGGTGGCAAAAACCGCGTTCTCCAAAGGAGCCGCCATGGCGGCAAGCCTATCAGCCGTTGGCAGCTGCTCAATTTCCATTTGTCTTGCTTTTATTGCCGCTCCTGTATTTCCCGGCCATATTTGAATGCCTTCACCGTAACTGGTCGCACAGATATCCAGATGCCTATCGGCATTCAAGTCTCCCATCGCCATCCCGTAGTAAATGCCGGTAGACGGAAACAGCCCGTCGAATTCCTTCCAGCTGCGTCCACCATTATTTAACCAGGCCCGAAGACCCATGGAATCCAGGGAGCTGGCAAGAATATCATTGCGGCCATCCCCGTTCAAATCGACAGATACTGCTTTCCAGAAACTCTTTTCTCCCAGGGGTCCTTCCTCAAGCCAGTTGACGCCACCGTTCCCGTTTGCGATATATATTTGGATTCCGCCCTTGTGTGTTGCGGCCAGGATATCCGGGTTCCCATCACCGTCCAGATCACCGGCACTTACACCATAGTAGCTTCCCATATTTAACGGCGGGGTGGAGAGCCACCTGCCGGTTCCATCTCCAATCCAGACACGCAGCGCTCCGGATATTCCCCAGCCGGCTCCGATCAGATCCGGAAAACCGTCTTTATTGAGATCTGCGACAGCCAAATCCATGTAGCGCCCCAATGTCGTAGGACCGGATTCCGCAATCCATCCGCCTTTTCCATTACCTAGCCAAACTTGTACACCGGCATTTGATTCTTCAGTGGAATTGGCGGCAATAACATCCACGTGTCCATCAGCATTTACATCCGCTGTCTTTATATTATTATATTTATTTAACCTTGTCGGACCGTTTTCCTGCTTCCATTTGCGATCGGACTGATTCATCCAGAGGCGAATTCCAGTAGTTTCTCTTTGGACGGAAAAGACAATGTCGTTAAGTCCGTCTTCGTTGAAATCCGCAACAGCAACCGAGCGGACCTCACCATGGACGGGAAGAAACTGCGGTTCAGACACAGCGCCGTTGCCGTCTCCATAACTAATGGTAACTAAACCCGGTGTGCTGGCCCCGCCGACAATATCCAGGTTCCCGTCATTATCCATATCTGCAATTACTACCGAGTGGAATTTACCGGCAAACACCAGACCGGCCGCGTTTGGGCTCTCCGATTGGGTCGGTGATCCTTGATAGGCCTTGTTTTGGGCACAGCCCAGAACAAGCAACATTGCCAGGCATCCTGCCAATACCAATTCAATCCTTGAACGGGTAATCATTTTTCTTGTCCTAATCCTTTTTTTTTACCTGATACTCCTTAAGATTTGAGGTCCTCGATGGCATCCTCAACAATCTTACTGTCCACCACTTTGGCTTTTTGCATCAGGCCAATAAGCAAACAGCGATCACTCACATTGTTTACTCGCAGGGGTATACCACCTGAAAATTCATAAAGGGCTTCAATCGCTTCCCGCGTAAAAATTCCGCGACTCGCCCCTGCGGTTTTCAGCCGGAAAACAACATACCGCAGGGTATTTTCTATATCCAGCGGCTCAAGATTAAATTTTATACTGATTCTTTCCTTCAATGGCTGTAGCTCCGAAATATTTTTAAGCAACGGAGGCTGCCCCAGCAGAATCAGCGTAATCAGAAATTCATGATCCGATTGAATATTCAGCAGCATCCGCAGCTCGTCGAGCGTCTCCTGATTGGAAATCACATGGGCCTCGTCGATGGCCAATACCGTGCTGATTCCCTGCTCCCCGTTTTGAAAGAGTAATTTCTGCAGCCGGTCCAATAACCCCGTTTTGGATCCATTATCGGAACTGGTATCACCCAATTTCAAAAGAATCGCTTTAAGCAGGTCGGTGGGCTGAAGCGCCGGGTTTGACAGCATCTGAAAATAAAACTGATCCCGGTTAAGGTGATTGCTGAGCGCCTTGGTCACCGTGGTTTTCCCACACCCCACCTTTCCAGTAAGCATGGCAACCCCTTTACGATGTTCGATTGCATATAGTAAACGCCGCAGGGCTTCCTCGTGTTGGGGGGACCGATAAAACACATCCCGTGAGGGCACATTTTCGAAGGGCGATTTTTGAAGGCCCCAATGCTCTAAATACATATAGCACCGTTTCTTTAATTATGAATTATGATGGATTTCTTTCTCTGCGAAAGTATTCCATCAGATTTCCAGCTGATTGAATTTTTATAAAAGAATTAATTTAACTAATCGAATTAATTAGAATTTATTTAGTTTGTAAAAATTCTCTTCTGTACACCTGGTATATCGGTAAAAGGGCTTAAAAACTTAAACCCAAATACCCAAAAAATATTTCTTTTAATTAAATCTACGGCTCATGTGCCGGTTAATTTTCCAATTTGATTTTCAGTGATCGAATCAACAATATGCAATAGCGGGTCTTCCGGCAGCGCAACAATTTTTTCGGTTAA
>JASFIX010000604.1:0-3258 GCA_050122435.1 Desulfobacterales bacterium | reverse complement strand
TTTTAAAATAACCTCTTCCGAATGTCCCCGTAAACCCCCAAAAAGGAGTAAAAACGGGGGGGTAGAACCTATAGATCCCGATACCGAGCATTTTATAATTGCTATGGCAATATTAAGGAGAGAAAAGTTCATTATTTTCCCCTCCTTTCCTAAAAATCTCGAATCAAAAATTGAACATCTTATAATTTGGTTTTACATATTTATAAATAAAATCAAACTGTTGGAAGCTATTTTGAGAATCCTGGTTAATAGCCGACATCCATTATTTAGCTATTTTTTAGAATGCGCTACGTAATGAAAAATCCTCTTAATTAGCATTTATCCAAGCCATCCGCTGCAAATTTCATCTATAAAATGATTGTCGTATGGAATTAAAATTTCAATTAAATTAGTTTAAAAGAGCGGAGGCGATCCGGTGTTTATCTCAACTGCGTTTACGAATTTCTTCTAAGCTTTCCCGTACCGCATACACCAATATGGCAACCATCAGCCCTGTAAACAGGATGCCAATGAAACCGATCAGGAGTGCCACCAATCGTCCGACAGGGCTTTTGGCAACAATATCACCATAGCCGATGGTCAATCCCGTGACAAAGGCAAAATACAGCGTGTCTCCAAAAGGCATTTTCTCAACAATGGTGATTGCAGCAGCTCCGACCAGCACCAAAGCAACTAACGCCAGAATAACGACTTTAATACGCCAGACTGCAGAAAAGAAATGGTACGTGAAGCGGGTAAACATCGTCATCTCCCGGATTTTGTCTTGGTCAACGGGGCTTTTTTTCGCCCTCGGACGTTATAAAATTTGTGAGTACCGAAAAGCGGCCCGCAAAATTATCCTTCTTCTGTGGGGGAATTACGCTGCCTTCTTGCAAAGCGTTCCCCGAATCCTTTGGCCCAGGGGTTGGCGGTGATTCCGTGGCCGAGGATGCTGAGCATGATGGTGCAAACCGCAGTTGCTGCGATAACACCACTATTGGGTACATTGGCGTTCACCACGATGACGGCGAACACGATGCTGGCCAGCCCCCGGGGACCAAACCAGCCCATAAAGAGCTTACCCTCGGTGCTCACCCCCATACCGGTGAGCACCAGAAAAACCGGTAACATGCGGATAAGCGTCAAACTCAAAATGGCATACAGCCAAATCAGCCAGTTAAAATGACCCACCGCCTGACCCACCACTGCAGCGCCGAAGATCACCCAGGTAATCAGTGCCATCATGTCGCCGGTGCCCTCGGCGGCGCGCAGAAATTCATCCCGGGCTTGCTTTGCCAACACGCCGAAAAGAAGACCGCCTGAAAACGCAGCGATAAAACCGCTGCCACCCAGGAACTGGGCAACGGCAAAACAACCCAGAGCCAGGGCCACGACCGGGATTTGAATCCAGGTGTGCGTGAGCCACTCTTGCCCCTTTGCATACTTCAACAGTAATCCCGCCACAGCTGTCAATACCAGACCCACGGCCAGGCCGATGCCGATCTCCTCGGCGACCAACATCAGGGCGAGGTGCCAGGGACCCTCTTCACCGGCCTTTCCGGTGGCAAGAGCCAGAAACACGAACAGGATCGGCACGCAAATACCATCATTTAAGCCGCTTTCCACATTCAACCCCTGACGGACCGCATCCGGCACTTCTTCATTTGTGACAACGGCTTTACCCAGCGCTGCGTCAGTCGGCGCCAGCATAGTCGCGACCAGGGCCACACCGAACAGGGACAGCCTTTCGACGAGAAGCATACCCACCCCGAAACCGAGCAAAATGGTCAGGGGCAGGCCGATCAGCAGCAGGCGAATGGGCAGCGCCTTCGCCTTTCTCAGCACACCCATGTCGGCGCCGGCGGCATCTGTGAACAGAACCAGCGCCAGGGTCAACTCTGCCAGGGTTCTGATGGTTTCCCGGTCTGTTTCAAACGAGAGCAGATCGAAACCGACAGGGCCGATTAATAGTCCAAAAAGGGTAAATATAATCGGTCCGCTGATCCAGGAGCGCTCAATGCGTCCGGCTACCGAACTGTAAACAAGAACAAATAGCGCCAGAATAGCTAAAGTCTGATACACGGCACACCTCCAGATCTCTCATGCAAAATTGATTAAACTTTGAATATTAATAAAACTGAACATCGAACGTCGAACATCCAACGTTAAACATCCAACGTTAAACATCGAATATTGAAAAAGACTGAACTTCGAACATCGAACTTCCAACGTTGAACTTCGAATATGGGGGTCGCTTCGCTCCCTATTTTTATCATCTTTTTTATTGGACGTTCGATGTTGGAAGTTCAATGTTCGACGTTATTATTTTCCCTTGTACGGCTGCCAGATCTTTTACCAGTCCGGCCAATTGAATAGACGATCGACCTCTTCAGCCGGCGGGTATTCTAATTTATCAGGTGACAGCAGGTTGCCCCAGTTGGTGCGCTCTTTCATTTCCGCTTTGATGCTGTCGGGCACAAAATCGTTGCCGGCCCGCATTTCCCAGCCGCCGCCCAGGGCCTTATACAGGGAAACCAGGTTCAGGCCGACATTGCCGGTGGTGGTCACCAAATTATCTTGCTGTCGCACCAGGTTTTGCTGGGCATCCAGTACCCGCTGAAAATCCACCAGGCCTTCCTTGTATTGCAGCGTCGATAAATCCACAGAACTCTTATAGGCCGCCACTGCATCGGCTAAAAAATCAACCTGATCCTGGGTGCGCAAATAAGCGATCATCGCGTCTTCAACTTCTTGAACCGCCTCCAACACCGTGTTCTGGTAATCCAGGGCCAGTTGCTGAAAGCGCGCATCCTCAACTCGAATGCTGTTGGTAATCCGCCCATAATTAAACAGATTCCAGGTAATCGAAGGGCCAACGGAATATCCCAGACTGTTATTTTTAAACAAATCGCTGAGACCGGCATTTCTGGATTGGGGAGGGCTTGTGCTGCCGGCGGTCGTATATCCAATAGAGCCGAACAGCGAAAAACTGGGATAGAGATCCGCTTTGGCCACGCCGATCTGGGCACTTTGAGCGGCCAGCTGACGCTCGGCCAGACGAATATCGGGCCGTCGGCGTAATAATTCAGCCGGGACACCGATCGCGACCTCAGCCGGCATCTGCGGTATCCGCCCCGGTTCGGCAAGCATGGCGTCGATTTCCCCGGGAAGTTTGCCCAGCAAAATGGCAAGCGCGTTTTTGGCCTGGCGGATATCATTTTCAAACCCGGGGATAGCGGCTTCTGTGGTTCTTAATTGACCCTTGGATTGAAAAACATC
>JASFIX010000603.1:0-3263 GCA_050122435.1 Desulfobacterales bacterium | reverse complement strand
TAAGACTGGAACCAAATGAGCCATTACCCTCCATCGATCATCAATTTAATAAAAAGGATTGCCAAACTGCCCGGAATTGGAGAAAAGACGGCCGAACGGCTGGCCATGCATATTCTGCGCTCACCCCGCAAACAAGCCGAGCAATTATCGCATGCCATTATGGAAGCTAAAGAGAAGGTGCGCTTATGCAAGATCTGCTATGGGCTCAGCGATGATGAAGTCTGCAAGATCTGTGAGGATCCTACCCGAGAGGCTTCCCTTTTATGTGTTGTCGAACAGCCGGCTGACATGGTGGCAATGGAAAAATCCGGCGCCTTCACCGGGCGCTATCACATATTGTCCGGCGTGCTGTCTCCCATGAACGGTATCGGTCCTGAAGATATTCGTATGGGCGAATTGATTGCAAAGATTGAACACGGTCAGATCAAAGAAGTGGTGCTGGCCACCAGTACTACAGTGGAAGGTGAAGCGACTGCTTCATATATTGCAGAGCGTTTGGGAAAGCATCCAATCAAGCTGACGCGTATCGCCTCCGGTGTGCCGATTGGAGGCGATCTAAAATATGTTGATCAGGTTACACTGAAAAAAGCCATGGAGACTCGCCGTGACCTCTGATGCAGTTAGACCGCAAGATTTGTTTAGCTGCCAGAATTGCGGGCAATGCTGCAACGGTTATGGCGGTACCTATATCACCGAGTCTGAGATTGACAATATCTGTCGCTATCTGGCTTTGGATCGCAAACGATTTATGAGGTGCTATTGTCAAATGTCCGGAGGCAAACCGATGGTTGCCCAGGCTGAAAACGGTTATTGCATATTCTGGGATCAGCAGTGCACGATTCATCCGGTTAAGCCGCATATGTGTCGGAAATGGCCTTTTATTGATAGTATTCTCGTGGATGCATCAAACTGGCAGGCTATGGCGGCTTCTTGTCCAGGCATGCGGACCGATTTTAGTGAAAAGCAGATACTTAAGTGCGTCCGCCAGTTTATCAAAGGTTGAAAAAACAAACTTGGCTAAGGTTAATACGAGGTTGCCTAAAGTCTAATAGTCTTGCGATAATGGAGTAATGGAGTGATGGAGTACTGGAGTGTTGTAAAAAGATATCAACCAATTAACCATTACTCCAGGGCTCCAATACTCCAGCACTCCGATGTGAGTCAAGATGATAACCACCCATTGATGAGCCTTCAAACCGACTATAGATCCTTAAAGAAATCCAGCAGGCATCTTCATTTACAATGATTGGTATATTCGATTCAGGCGTTGGCGGTTTAACTGTTGCCAGAGCGATCATGCAACAAATTCCGGGATATGATATTGTGTATTTCGGCGATACGGCGCATACACCTTATGGGACCAAAAGCGCTCAAACAGTGACCGGCTATACCATAAACAATATTAAATTTCTTTTGAGCCGGGGAGCCGAGCTCATCGTCATTGCATGTAATACGGCTTCAAGCGTGGTGTCGGCTCCGGTTCTCAAACAATTTTCTGTTCCCATCTTTGAAGTCATCACTCCGGCAGTTGAGCTTGCGATCCAGGCATCAAAAAATCTTAATTTCGGCATAATTGGTACCCGCGCTACCATAACCAGCGGTATTTATGAAAAAAAAATTATGGAAAACCAGCCCCGGGCCAGAGTCTATTCAGTGGCCTGTCCGCTTTTGGTGCCCTTGGTTGAGGAGGGATGGCTGGATAAGGCGGAGACGGTAATGATCGTAAAAAAATATCTGCGACCTCTGAAAACCCGACAGATCGACACCCTCATTTTGGGTTGTACCCATTATCCGCTTCTAAAAAAAGTAATCCAAAGAAAAATTGGAAAGCGCGTTCGCTTGATCGATTCCTCAATCAGTGCCGCCAGCAGTGTTAAAACCTTTCTTGACGCTAACACCCAAATCGACCGGCGTCTGGGCTGCAATGACCACCTGACGCTTTTTGTGTCCGATGTGACCGATCAATTCAAGAAAGTTGCGGAAATGACATTGAAAACAAATATCACTTTTGAATGCGTCAGAACATGAATTGATTTATAAGGTTATGCAAAGAACTCAGGTTAAACCGTTTCAACCACAAAGAGCACGAAGGACACGAAGAAGAATTTTAAATTTATTCTATACTCCCTTTGTGATTTTCGTGATCTTCGTGGTGAATAACTATCGGACGTATCTAAAAAACGAGTCATGAGAGATCAGGAAAAATCCAGACTGCTACTCATAAAAGAGCTTTTGGAATTACGGGAAGAGACAGGGCGGCTAAAATCCCGTCACCGGCTTGCCAAAAAGGCCTTGATCGAGAGCCAGCAGCAACTGCAACAGGCTCAAAAAATGGAAGCACTGGGCACTCTGGTAGCCGGCGTGGCCCATGAAATCAACAATCCAATTAACCTCATCATGTACAACTTGCCATTGATTCAGAAAGTCTGGTCCGATTTTCTACCGGTGTTGATGGAGCAAAGAAAAATTTTTCCAGATCAAAAATTTGGTGGTTTTACCTATGAGTTTTTAGAAGACAATTTGCCTCAGCTGGTTGCGGATATGGACATGGCGGCGAATCGGGTGGCCAAAATCGTTTCTGATCTGAAGAATTTCTCCAAACAATCCAATGTTGCCGAAAAATCAGCGCTGCAAGTGAACACCGCCGTTAAAAATGCCCTGAGGCTGGCGCAAACGACAATTAGGAAATCAGGGGTGCAGATTGAACTTGAGCTCGGTGACGACTTGCCTTTAATGCTAGGAAACCTTCAGAGTATTGAGCAAATTATTTTAAATATTATTATCAATGCCATTCAAGCGATCGATCATGAAAACGGCGTCATTCGAATTCGTTCCGGGTTTCAACAAAAAGACGAACGTATTCTAATCGCCATCAGCGATAACGGTCGTGGAATTTCAGCTGCCGTCGCTGATAAATTGTTTTTACCGTTTGTCACCGACAAGCAAAAAGAAGGCGGAACCGGCCTGGGGCTATCCGTCACCTACGGGCTTGTACAAGCCCATGGGGGAGATATTTCTTTTGAAACCCGCAAGGGAAAAGGAACCATCTTTACCATCTCGATGCCGACCCTGCTCAAACGTGAAAAGGTTAAAATCCTGATCGTCGACGATGACCAAACCATTCGGGAGATGCTAATCGAGGCCCTTACACAGGATCAGCAAAAGTCCTATTTGATTGAAGAAGCCACCAACGGCATCGAAGCCTCCATAAAACTGGGGACCTACCGGCCGGACCTGCTGATACTTGATCTCTTTATGCCTGA
>JASFIX010000602.1:0-3264 GCA_050122435.1 Desulfobacterales bacterium | reverse complement strand
GCAACGCTGGCAAACTAGGCACAAACAAAGATATTGGGCCAAAAGACATTTTTGAGATGGATTCTAATTACAGGGGGGGGCTGTAACCAGCAGTTGAAATATTTTAGATCGCTGTTTTTCGACGGCCCATTTTGAGGCTGTTTTCCCCTGGTTGTCCGTAGCTCGAACATCTGCACAATGGGTCAGCAGCGTTTGCACCACGGCTGCATGCCCCAGTTTGGCGGCCATGATCAAGGCCGTGTTGCGGCTCTTATCTTTGAGGTTAACATCGGCTCCAAAAGAAATCAGCTGTTGAACTACCTTATCGTGTCCGCCGGCGGCTGCAAAAATCAAAGCGGTCTTACCGTTATTGTCAGGCATATTAACAGTGGCCACGCCGGGCTGCAAATCGGCTAAGACCCCTTGATGGCCGTTCAAAGCCGCAAAGGTAATGGCGGTGGCACCGCTGCCATTTCGAATGTCAACCCGGGCACCGCTGTTCAGCAATAGATTGACGATTTCGCGATGACCGAATTGGGCCGCCATCATCAGAGATGTCCAGCCCGCATTTTCCCGGGCATCTACACTGGCACCTCTGGCGATTAACTCCCGGACAATATTTTCGTGGCCCTCATAGGTGGCTTTCATCAGAGCCGTCCAACCGTCTTCGTTCCTGGCTTCAACCGGCACGCCCTGATCCAGAAACCCTTTCACTTTATCGATCTCGCCCAGTTCAGCCGCGCTAATCAGCTGCTGGGAAAGCGTGCCGGCGCAAACCCCGCCGGTCGATAAAACGATACCCCCGAACAGGCTCATCAGGATCAAAAGCCAGGCGGTTGAACGAGACATAAGAATTTACCTCCTGGGCGGACAATCACTCGAAGGCCAATGATTGCGCGAATCGCTCAGATGCTGCGTGCCGGCATTAATCCGTGCGCGATTCTTCAGGGCAGCATTCCTCGATTTCTTTCTCCAGTTTCTTTGAGTATTCCTCAAGTTTGGCTTTGGCCGCTTCGAGTTCATCTATAATATGTATCCGTTCAAATTCTCTGGCCTCGACCTTGACCAGCATCATGCCAAATGATTCGGCCAATTCTGCCAGAATACTCGGATATCTGCCTTTCTTGGACAGTTCGAATAAGCGTTCCGAATCAGATTTGTCATATTTGCCGGATGCTATTTTCTTGCAGCAGCCATTGAGCATATCAAATAAATCAAGGTAATAACGCTCGAAATCCATTGTTTTTCCTTTCATATTGGATAAAAGACTATCCCCTGAATTTGAGTTGTTCAGGTGGCAGGCGTAAAAGACAACTAAATTTGCAGCGCTTATACGTATCGATCAAATATAACGTGTTTTTTGGCGCTGTGCAATAATGAAGACTATATGGATGGAGATCGTCTTTTAGCCATAGGTTTGCAAATCCCATTAGATGGGATTATATTGAGTGAGGTGAAAGGTGTGCCAGTAAGACTGACCCAGGAAAAACTAAAAGGTATGGAGACATGCAAATGCACAAAATCTATGCTATTGTTGTTCTTGGCATCATCTTCAGTTTCAGCGTACCGGTTTCCGCCAACCAAACCCCTGAAGACATCCTGAATGCCATTGTTAAAGTCAAAGCAAGCGTGCCTCAGGATGCATACACCGCACGGATACTGGGAACCGAGCGCGAAGGCAATGGTGTCGTTATTGATGACCGAGGCCACATTCTTACCATAGGCTATCTGATTCTCGAAGCTACAAGCATCGAGGTGCATCATGTTCAGGGTGATCCGGTCAGCGCCCGCTTCGTGGCCTACGATTATGAAACCGGCTTTGGCATCTTGCGGGCTGACCCCCCCCTATCGGTGAAGCCAATCAAACTGGGCCAATCATCCCAGCTCAAGGAAGGTGATCCAGTACTGATGGTAGGTTTCGGCGGAGCCGAGGAAGTTCTGGGCTCAAGAGTTGTTTCCCGCAAAGCGTTTGCCGGCTACTGGGAATACCTGCTTGAAAATGCGATCTATACCAGTCCGCCATACGCCAATTATGGCGGTGCCGCCCTGATCGACAATAAAGGGGAGTTGCTGGGAATCGGATCGATTTTTACACAGCTCAGCTTTACGGGACTGGGAATTATGCCCTGCAACATGTCAGTGCCCATAGATTTGCTCAAACCGATACTTGCCGACCTGATTGAAAAAGGGCGCTCCGACAAACCGCCACAGCCCTGGCTGGGAGTTCACGCCGATGAGTCCCACGGACGCGTTTTCATCATTCGTTTAACCCCCGGAGGCCCCGCTGAAAAAGCCGGCATCAAGGTCGGAGACATTATCCTGGCTGTCGATCAAACGCCGGTTAAAGGGCTGGCTGATTTTTTCCGGCAAATCGGGCGACTGGGATCCGCCGGCGTAAAGGTCCCGTTGAGCATTCTGCAGGCAACAGAGATTCGCAGGATCAGCGTAGTTTCAGCCGATCGCTATCAATTTTTACAAATCTCGAGGCAGCGCTGACAGGATTGCGGGTTTTAAGAGAGACAGGCGAAAATGAAAAAAGACAGCGGAGATCTTTTACGGGGCATTTTACTGGCGCATCTCATACTGTTTTTGCACCTGTTGTTCATTGCCGGCTTGGGGTTGGTGGTCATTTTTTTCCACGGTATTTCTCAATATATGCTCTGGATTTTTCTGGGCGCAACCGTGATATTGTTCGCTTCCGGTTTTTTCTGTTATCGACACATAAAAACCCAAGGTAAACAGACGCTGAAGGATATTGAAGAATCCGCCATATTCAAGAATAGAAGTTTCGAAGTTCGCTTATTGGGGGGAATGGCATCATTGAGGTTCGGTCGCCCTGACGCCCCAAAGGAAATTGAAAATGCGGTCGGCGAAACCCACCATCCGCGTTACCAGCTGGAAGACCCGGAAACTTTGCAGATTCGAGAATTAACCGCACTTGCCGATATGCTTGAAAAAAATTTGATAACCGCCGAAGAATTCAGCCGGGCCAAGCAAAAAATAATGCACCCCCGGCAACGAGAAGATCATTTTTAATTTTAGCTCGTTTGGTTTGGTTTTTATTTTAGTGTATCAAAAACGCCCAAACGCATCCACCTTGCAAAAATATGAAGCAAACCGGGACCGACTGTGTTGACTAATGTCCCAAAAAGCGATAGTTTCACAAAATTCTACCACATTCGTTTACCCGATCTTATAGAGGCCAAGCACATGCGTAGGTTAATTTATCTAATTTTTCTCACAACCATCTTTTTGATGAGCACCGGCAGCCTGAATGCCGCCGAT
>JASFIX010000601.1:0-3269 GCA_050122435.1 Desulfobacterales bacterium | reverse complement strand
GGGGTCGAACATATGTCCGGTGCGCCCTATTCACTTCCGGGCGCCAGGTGGGGGTGCCGCCTGCAGGACAACGAATGCGTCGACAATGTGATCCGCGGTTTGTATTGCGGGTCCCACATCATACCGCATCCCGAAGACGGCCCGGTAGATGCTGAGAAGCCGCCGCTCTCCTTTTTTAAAGGTAAACCGTATATTATGGGACACACGGCAGAATTCGTGGCCCAGCATCTCAACATCGGCCGAGAAGAAATGGACGAGATCGCCCTGCGCAGCCACAACAGTGTTGAACGCGCCACCCAGGATGGCTCGTTTAAGGATGAGATCGTCCCGCTGGAAATTCCTCAGAGAAAAAAGGAGCCGATCATTTTCGACAAGGACGAGCATTTCAGACCCGGACTGACACTGGCCGATCTTCAGAAGCTGCCGCCGGCGTTTGTGCCCAAATCCGGCAAGGTGACGGCGGGCAACTCCAGCGGTATTAACGACGGCTCCGCCGGTATGGTCATCATGTCCGCTGAAAAGGCCAAAGATCTGAATATTCAGCCGCTGGCAAAAATAACGGCCACCGGCAAAGGCGGCTGTCATCCGTCCATTATGGGGCTGTCTCCGGTACCTGCGGTCAGCGACCTGCTCAAAAGAAGCGGTATGAAGCTGGAAGATTTTGATCTGATTGAAATCAATGAAGCGTTTGCCGCCCAGTACCTGGGCTGTGAAAAAGAACTGGGCTTGAATCGGGCAATCACTAATATCAACGGCTCAGGAATCGGGATCGGGCATCCGGTGGGCGCCACCGGCGCCAGAATCATGGTCACGCTGATCCATGCGCTGAAGAAAAAGAATAAAAACGTGGGGCTGGCGACCCTTTGCGGGGGTGGAGGGGTGTCGATGGCCTGCGCCATTGAGCTTATTTAAGCACTATTTTTATAGCCTTAACTTCACCGCCTTCGAGCAAAAATACTCTAGTTTGTAAGGGTTAGCCCGTTGAGCCGGTTGCCCGTTTGCCGGTTAAATAAATAAAATTAGACATTATTCCCTTTTTAACGGGCTCAACGGGCTCAACGGGCTTAACCGGCTTAACGGGCTTAACGGGCTCAACCCTTTGAGATTCATCTCATTAAGGAGGATAAAAATGAAACGACTAATCCCGGCTGCACTCATAGCCACCTTTTTGATAATCTTTCCAATAGCAGTGGCGGCAGTGGACTATCTGGCGGAAGCCGACAAAATTTTTGATCAGGGGGGGCTTGAAAATTACAAAAAGTCCATTGACCTGTATGTCAAGGCAGTCGAACAGCAGCCTGACGACTATGAGGCCGCCTGGAAGTGCGCCCGGGCGCACCGCGAGTACGCCGATAAAGCCAAAAAGAAAGTCATCGAGGGCTGGGAGGATATCTGCGCTGAATACGGCAAGGCCGGCATGCAATACGCCCAGAAGGCCATCGATTTGAAACCGGAGCGCCCCGACGGGCACTATTACTACGGTCTGAACGTGGGTATTTATTCCGACGGTGTCAGCATATTTACCGCCCTGAAGGAAGGATTGAAAGACAAAACCCAGAAAAGCTTCGAAAAAACCTATGAAATCAACAAAATGTATAAAGATGGCGGACCGATGCTGTCCCTGGGCCGTTTCTGGGCGGTCCTGCCATGGCCCTTGCGCGACCGCAAAAAATCTCTGGCCTACTACCGGGAGTATCAGGACACCAAATTTTTCGCCACCAACACCGAGGCCCAGCTTTTTCTGGCGGAACTCCTGATTCAAATGGGCGGAGACGAGAACAAAAGCGAGGCCAAAGGCTATGTGGAAAAGGGACTAAAATCCGATGATCCGTATTTTGCAGACTGGGCAAAGCAGCTGCAGGCTAAATTGAAATAATAAGTGCAGCAAGTTGCTCGGTCGTAATGTTTTTGAACCAGTGTGAATATTCCGCCATCAATC
Organism: Desulfobacterales bacterium; assembly: GCA_050122435.1. Taxonomy (GTDB): domain Bacteria; phylum Desulfobacterota; class Desulfobacteria; order Desulfobacterales; family JAHEIW01; genus JAHEIW01. Next base: position 1,330 of record JASFIX010000601.1, on the reverse strand, counting down.
TGAGATCAAATTAATTGCGGGGCAACCGTTTTTCCTCCCCCCTAGACGGGGTAGGACTGAGGGGGGGGTGATGACATTGTCATGCTTACCCCTCCCCTAACCCCTCTCCATCCTCCGCAGTAGCTTGCTACGGAGGACGGGCCACCAAGGGAGGTGAATCCAAAGGCTTGCATTAAAAGCGCCCCGGCCCAGAATTAAACTAGAACCTGATGGGTTCGCTCCAGAGGTAAAGGCGGTGTTATCATGGCAGACCCGTACGCAGCGAAACCCTGGTTGAAGTTCTACGACAAGCATGTCTTACCGAACCTGGAGTATCCGGATAAAATCTACCTGGAATATTTCAGGGAAGCGGTGGAAAGCGTTTCCCGCAAAGTTGCTGTCTATTATATGGGAAGGGGAATAACCTTTCACGAACTGGACCGGCTTTCCGATAAATTTGCCCGGTTTCTTCAGCATGCCGGCCTGCAGCCCGGTGACACGGTGGGCGTCCACCTTCCCAACCTGCCGGCGTATTATATATCCATCATCGGCATCCAGAAAGCCGGGTGCGTGCTTTCGGGGGTAAGTCCTCTACTCCAGCTCAAGGAGCTGGAATATCAACTCAATGACTCCGGTGCCAAATGCCTGGTCACCCTGGACATTCTTTTTGAAAAAGTCGCAGCGGTCTGGGAAAAAACCGGCGTTAAAGCGGTGGTGGTCACTCAAATTGCCGACTTCCTCTCACCGGTTAAGAAATTCCTGGGCACCCTGTTAAAGAAAATCCCGACGGCAAGCATCACGCCCCCGCCCGCAAAAAAAGTGCATCGTTTCAGACAAATTCTTAAAGATATGCCCGCCGATAAGATTGAAATCAAGCGCAGCCTTAAAGACCCCATGCTGATGCAATATACCGGTGGCACGACCGGTCTGCCCAAGGGGGCGATCCTCACCGAGAAAAACATTTCCTGCCAGCTCAAGCAACTACAGGTGTGGCTGGACCTCAACCTGGGAGAACATTTCGTCATTTCGGCCTTTCCTTTGTTTCATCTGGCGGGCCTTGCCCTGGCAATGGTCAGCCTGGCCACGGGCTTCAGCCAGGTTGCCGTCCCAAATCCCCGGGATTTGGATTTTATCATATCCGCCATTAAAAAATATCAACCCACCGGCATCATCAACGTGCCAACGCTCTTCCTTGAACTGTTAAAAAAACCCAAATTTGTTTCCTTGGACTTTTCACCCGCCCGGTGGTTTATCAGTGGCGCCGCGCCCTTCCCCGCCGATCACTTAAAAAAATTCGAAGCCGTCGTCGGTGAAGGCAAACTGGTTGAGGCCTTTGGCATGACGGAAACGA
>JASFIX010000600.1:0-3281 GCA_050122435.1 Desulfobacterales bacterium | reverse complement strand
CGATGTGTTTGACGATCGCCAGACCCAGACCGGTCCCCCCCATGTTGCGGCTGCGGGCTTTGTCTACCCGATAGAATCGTTCGAAGAGCCGCGGCAGATGCTTTTGGGCAATGCCGATGCCGTGATCCTGAACGCTGATAATCAATTCGGAATTTTGCCGATGTGATTTCAGCACAACGGTGCTCTGTGGTTCGCTGTATTTAAGGGCATTATCCAGCAGATTAACGACCGCCTGCTCGATTAAGGTAGGATCGAAAATGGCGGTAGCGTCTTTTTCGCAATCAAGATCGATACGGATCTTTTTTTCTTCAGCTTTGGGCCGGCACAATTGTATGGCTGCCTTAAACGTGTCTTCGATTTTTACCTGCCGAAAATCTATTTCCTTGCGTTCGTCTTCCTGCTCAATTCGTGAGAGGGCCAGCAGATCTTCGATGATCGAATTCAGGCGATCCACGTGTTTCTGGATAATTCCTAAAAACCGTTGATTTTCTTCGGCTTTATCGACCTTTCCCTGCTGCAACGTTTCGACAAAACCTTTGATGGCTGTCAGAGGGGTTTTGATCTCATGGGAGACGTTGGCCACGAAATCGCGTCGCATGTTTTCCAGGCGCCGTAGCTGAGTGACATCGTGAAACACAACTAATGCGCCCATTTGGTGTTGATTTATGTCTAAAAGCGGGGAGCCGATTACATCGATTACACGTTCTTCATTTTGAAACACCGTGATGTCTTCTTCTGAAGGACTTTTGCTGTTGAGCGATCTACGGATAAACTGTTGCATTGCCGGCGAGCGGATCACTTCTTCAATACTTTTGCCCTGGCAATTGGCCGGCTCATTTTCAAATAGCCGGGCGGCAGATCGGTTGATACTCACGATGCGCTCATCGCTATCGACGGCAATTACGCCTTCGAGCATGCTTGCAAGCACCGTTTCGAGTTGATTGCGCTGGTTGATAATGGTTTCAATGCGATTCTCAAGTTGGGCGGCCATCTGGTTCATCGCGTCGGCCAGACCCGCCAATTCTTCGGTGGCAGGGGAAATCAGCCGGTGACTTAAATCACCGCCGGCAAACTGCTCGGCGCTTTTTTTCATTTGCTCGATGGGGCGGCTGATGCGGCGGGAGATGACCCAACTGATCCCGGCCGCCAGCAATGCAATGATGCATCCGCCCAGCGCGATTTTTAACTGGATAGAGCGGATTTCAGTCTCAACCGCGGTTGCCGGCAATGATGTGCGCAGCACCGCCACAATATTCTGACCATCTTTGATCGGTACGGCAACATAAAGCATGTCCTGCATGAGCGTGTTGCTGAAACGCAGCGATCGGCCGGTTTGGCCGGCCAATGCTCGAATGATTTCCGGCCGGCTGGCATGATTATCCATCAGGCGGGGTGTTTCACGGGAATCGCCGATCACGGTTCCGTCGGGCAGGATAACGGTGATGCGCGTTGCCGAAAGTCGACCCGCTTCTTTGCAGATGGCGTCGATGGCCTCGCTGTTCAAGGGTGAAAGCAGCCCCTTGATCTGTTTGTCCAAAAGAGCGGCTCTGGCTTTGAGGTCGGTGGCGGTCTGATCCAGAAAAAATTGGCGCATGGCTCCGGAGGCATACCAGCTGACGGCCAGCAGTGAAATCAGCGTGATCAGCAGATAGGATGGAAAAAGTTGCCAGAGCAATCGTTTGCGTCTGTTCATGGGGACTCCCTGAACCGATACCCGACACCACGGACTGTTTCGATATATGCGCCATAGAACCCGAGTTTTTTTCGCAGCCCGACAATTTGGACATCCACGCTGCGATCCGTGACAGGATAATCGTTGCCACGGATCGAATCCACAATATGGGAGCGGGTAAACACCCAGCCGGGCCGCTTTGCCAGAAGCAAGAGCACCTGAAATTCGGTGTACGTTAAATCAACAGGGTCGCCTTTGGCCAGCACGCTGCGCCTGCCGGGATTGATTTCCAGGTCATGGATTCTCACAATCGCCATTTCATCTTCCGGCTCTTCTTTATGGCGACGAAGTGCTGTGCGCACCCGGGCAATCATGACCTTGGGGCTGAAGGGTTTTGTAATATAGTCATCCGCGCCCAATTCCAGGCCGCTGACGATATCGGATTCTTCCCCTTTGGCGGTTAACATGATGATCGGAATGTTCCGCAGCCTGGGGTCATTTTTCACGGTTTTGGTAAATGCCAGGCCGTCCATTCCCGGCAGCATCAGGTCAAGGACAATTAAATCAAATGTATCCGAACGAACTTTGCGAAGGGCGTCCTCACCCGTTAGCGTTCCGGTTACCTGATATCCCTCGCGCGACAGATTATAGCGCACCAGTTCCAGGATATCCTCTTCGTCATCAACGACCAGAATTTTTTCCTTTGCCATTTTAAACTCCAAATATTGTTATAGATTGATTGAGTTGAGCTAACATGTTCTTAATATTGGTCTTCGGCTAAGGAAAATATGAATGTATTGTTATCATAAAGTTAGGATACTGTTAAACAATTATTAGAATCTATTAAAAATAGTCGGTTACAGTTTCTGGTTGAGCCGGTTGAGCCCGTTGCCGGTTGTGCCCGCTAAAAAATAAAATCAGAGGTTTTTTCGATTTCGACGGGCTCAACGGGTAACGGGCCAACGGGATAACTTAAATAATTTGAATATTAAAGAATAGAGATATCAATATTAACTTAGATCTTGACAAATTAGTACGGCGCAATATAGTTGAGTATATGTTCAGATATTCAAGGAGTGAATATGGGTTCTGCTAAAGCCAAATGTTTAGATGGGGATGACTGCCAGGTGCGGGTGATTCACCTGGATCGGGTGGAGCGGGCGCGCAGAGAAACGGTCTCCGGCAAAGAACTGAGCCGGTTGTCATCGATTTTTAAGGTATTGGGTGATCCCAGCCGCCTGAAGATTGTCATGGCTCTAAGAAATGTTGAAATGTGCGTGTGCGACCTGGCGGCATTTTTGGGACTAACGGAGTCGGCCATATCGCATCAATTGCGCCGCTTCAAAGATTTGGCACTGGTGAAAAGCCGCCGCGAAGGCCAGGTGATCTATTATTCACTGGATGATGAGCATGTGTCGGAGTTGTTGAATGTGGGGTTGGCGCATGTCACTGAATGAAGACAGAGGTCAGAAGTCAGATGACAGAAGACAGATGGTAAAAACTTGAAAAGGTATCATCCTATCGTATTTCTGTTCTCTGTTCTCTGACATCTGTCCTCTGAATAGTGGCACCTAATTTTACAAAAGGAAAACCAAATTGAATTTTATTT
>JASFIX010000599.1:0-3285 GCA_050122435.1 Desulfobacterales bacterium | reverse complement strand
CCAACAATGGACAACTGACAAAGTAGCATCAGTTCGTATGATAATTTAACTCATTCAAATACAATTGATAGATATACAGCGTTATTTGATACCCTTGAGCACCGCATAAGACTTCATAAATGTCGGGAAGCCGGCCGTCGGAATCAGCAGCAAGAGGGCATGTTTGATTTCATCTTGGCCAACACCCGCGTCCCTGGCTTTTTGAAGATGGGTCTCCAGAGCGCGTTTGTGGTTGCAGGCTGCCGAAATCGCGATTTTAATCAGCCAGCGACTTTGTTCAGGCAACGGCCCGCCCTTTTCATGAACTGCTTTCCCCAGGGCCTCATGTTGTTGATGGACCTCGGGAAATTCTTTTTTAAACTGGCTGAAAATTTGATGAATGTCTTCCATGATGTCTATCCTTTAATTTAAGTATTTGAAAAGAAAATTAAAGAGATGGGAATGAACCGTGTTAAATGTTTATCGTAATGCGTCAATAAATCCACGTGCAAAGGTTAAGGTTGTCATCGCATTGAAGCGAGCTTTTCCTGAAGATAGCCAAATCTCATTTCTACATAATATTTTCGGATTTCATTCTCAAGGATGGATCCAAGCTTGACCTTGAAATCTTTTTCTTTAAATCGAACAAGCTTTTTCTGAAACTCGTTGAATTGCCTATTCGTAAGGGCAGGCAGCTCAACTCCTCTCTTAAGCAGAAACTCAATGTCGAAACAGTCCCTGATCTCTCCACGATCAAGGAATGCCTCGAATTTGTTTTTCATCGTTTGATTCAGGGTGTGGGCCTTTAGAAGGACCTGTTTTGTGCTGAACCTGGAAAAGGCGATCTTTTCTTGAAAATCGCAGTCTTTCCTCTCCCTTCGTATTTCAATTTTTAGCCGCTTTGGGTATAAGGAGGACCGTAATTCGAATAAGAGCGTGTGGTGTTTAATCTGGGAATCGGTGATCTCATAGTCTTTCTCAAATGCCAATCGAATTCTTTCGAAGTATGTGTTCTGTGATATCCTTTTGATAAACCAAAAATCAAGATCGACTGAATAACGATCTAACTCATGACAGAGTCTCAGCATCGTTCCGCCGCCGAAGACAAGAGGCTCCAACACTTTGGCGCTGTTCATTTTATCCAAAACTTCTATTTCAAACATTTCATGTTGTCTAAAGATATCCATGCGCTTTTAACATGTTCTGGGTTTTTAGAGGGAATTCTTTGCTCAGGCGCTTGATCTCTTCTCCATCAAGTTTCTCTGCATCCACTGCTGAAATGTCAAGTGCATAACGACCATAAGAAATCAGATAAAATGCATCCAGGAGCGCTTTTTCAGGAGTCGCTATAAAGAAATCTTTTTCTTTTTCAAATCCAAAGTATAAAGCGCTGGTAATCTTTGAATATCGGAAAAGGCTGTCATCTATCTGGATTTCTTTTGTTCTTTTCACAGCTATTGACTCAAAAAAATCCCTTTGCAGCTGAGTCGTTATTTCATAATAATCCAAAGCAGTCATCAGAGATATATAGGAAGGCGTTTGTCCCAAATTCGCAATCATGAATTTTTCGTCCCTCCCAGCTGTATTCCACACCTCACGCCGCACATACATATTTCTCTTGATGCGAACCAACACTCCCAGCTTGACATAACGACTGGCAGAAACCTTGGCCGAAGCTGTGCTGATTCCGAGCGCTCTGGCTATGTCCGGGTAACCAAAATACAATTTGTCTATTTTATTCAATTCTAGATGCTTCATAAAATATACTAAATTAACATTTTTGTTAATTTTATATACTTTATATTACTTCTTGTCAATCTAAAAATCCCATCATTTTTTATTGAACCTTTTTTCTAAATTAATATACAGCTGGAATACAGTGGATGTAACGATCTTCTCCGGCGTCGATCCCTGTACTGGCGACGCATAAAACAACACCTGCGAAAGGAGCGTCCAATGCAACTCATCGGGGAAATGCTTAATAAAGCGGTGAAAGCCTATCCTGAGAAAAAGGCGACAGGGTCCTGGTTCAGCTAAAAAACGGGCCTGAAATCGTTATCTCCTATTATGCCATCTTTAAAGCCGGTGCGATAATTGTCCCTTTGAATGTTCGGAGCAAAATCGCTAAATTTAAAGCACCCAAGATGGTGGAGTTCGTAAATTCTTTGCCCCAGGGGCCGACCGGGAAAATTCTAAAACGGAAATTGCGAGCCGAGATTTCAAAAAGCGAGTGATATCATTTTGATTTCTGGTAACGAAAACGATTCCTCCAGCTACTCGCAAGACTTTTTCGGTAATAAAATTGGCTTCTTCGGCAAAATTCTTACTTTCTGTCAACAAATGTTTATTCTGAAAGAAACATCCGAATGGCTTCGTCCCGCGATGCGTTGGGTTGAAACAAAATCGAATAGTGATTGGTCCCTTGAATGTCCACCCGCCGGAGATTGGGGATTTCCTTAATCATCCTATCTGCTGCGTACTCCGGCACAACAAGATCTTCCTCGCTTATGATCCCATCGGTGGCCCGCACAAGCAAAACAGGACAGGTTATTTTGGCATAATAGTCAGACGGGGTCATTTTTCGGGTATTGCGCATTTCTTCACGGATGTGATCCGGATGAATCCTGGAGCGCACCCCACCATCCACATCCTTTGATTCATACCGAAAGTAATCTTCAATGGCCTGTGACCAGGGCTGTAAGATGGGAGCCTTTTTCATGTTCTCTATATATGCCTCAAAAGAAGGAAAAAGCTGTCCCAATCTATCCAGAGACGGCTTAATGACAAGATCTATCCTGTCCCAATGTGCCTGGCTATGTTCTCCGCCGCCGTCCAGCAAAATGAGTTTTTCCACCCGATCGGGATATTCGGCGGCAAAAGCCATGGAAACATAAGCCCCCAGTGAATGTCCCATCAGGACTGTCCTATCAAGGCCAAGGTCCTGAAGCACACAATACATGTCCTCTGCATGATGCTGCCAGGAATATCCTGTGGGCGGTTTATCTGACAGACCCCTTCCTCGAAAATCCACAGCGGTTATCGAGTGGACAGGCGTCAGGCTCGCTGCAATTACATCCCAGCAGCGGCAGTTGGCCGTGAGCCCATGCAGGCAGAGAATATGCGTTCCCCTGCCTTCCCTGACAGCCAATTGAATCTCAACCCCGTCTCCTTTAGCGCGTTTCATTGTCCAACCTGTCATCATTATCTCCCAGTATAATACCGCTAAGATCAATGATCTCCACAAATATTTAATTGTCAATCGTCAATTTTCAATGCGTTGCCCCACCGGACCAAGGCGGCTCCATA
>JASFIX010000598.1:0-3287 GCA_050122435.1 Desulfobacterales bacterium | reverse complement strand
GTCATAGGTGCCGAATTTCTCAAACACCTTCCAGGCTTGGGTCTCAAGCGCATCTTTTAACGCCCGAAAAGCCGATACGGCCGGCTGAAAGCGCTCACCAATAAAGCATCCGGATTCAGAACGCCCGATCTCCAAAAGGTTGTGAAGCAACTCCCTGGCCTTTTTTGAATTTCGTAATGTGCGTTTTAAAGTGCTTTCCTGGCGGGCAGATAAAGCGCCGAATTTATCCTGGCGCTCTAACAGGGTCCGCAGACCGGTTTCAATAATGGCGATGGGATCTTTGAGTTCATGAACCAAGAATTCAATCTCAATATCCCTGAAAAATTGCTCGGTCTTCTCTCCGGTTAGCTGAACATCATCTTTGTTTCTGTTTTGTTCGTTCATGGTAAGAGCCTGTATAGTTGGTTTAAATGAAAGATTATCGGTTCAATCCAAAAGTCCTAAGTCTGTGCCGCAGTCGCAACTTTTTTCTTTACCGCAAAACTATCTTTTAGCAAATCGATCGGCCGGATAGAATTGCACCGTCACTGTTGTTCCACCGGTGTTGTGGCAATCTTTCTTATCAGCATCCGGCACACAATCGACGACATTACCCGGGCATTCAAATCCTTGTGCATCGATTAAATGACAGGGTTTGGATGTCATTTTAATTCTGAAGTTATACCTTTCTGAAAATATTTTCATGCGCAGTAAATCGAAGCCTTTGCCGCCTGCTTTAAAGTCATACGGCTGGCGGGTAGAGTACTGCATGGTATCATAGGATGTAAAATAATTTTCAAAGATTAACCGCAGATTTTCTTCACTGATACCAATGCCGCTGTCCTTGATTTGAAATTCAGGGCCAATTTCACCTTTGCGCACCTTTACAGATATCTTTCCACCATCGGGCGTATTCTCAACAGCATTGCGAACCAGGCCTTCCACCACCTTTCCCAAAACATCCCGAGGGATGTAAATGGGTGCGGTCTCCAATACATAGGTTCGCAGGCGGCACTTTCGGTGCGCAAACTTGGGACGCAGGGTTTTAATTTTGTCCTTTACGAAGGGCCCCAGCTCAATCTCTTCTGATTTTGATTCCCGGGGCCCATAGGTATCATCGATATGCTGCCGGATTTTTCGGATGATATCCTGTTCTCCTAGACCCAGTGAAATCAGCACCTCAAGTTCATCCACCGACGCATCCAGCAGGGCGGAGAGCATGTAATGGGTTTTATAATCCTTTTCCCGCAGGATATCTTCCATCTGATATTGCATCTCGAGCAAGCGTTGCAGGTTTCTTTGAGCCCGCTCAAAGATCTTGTCCCATCGCTTATCTGTCAATTCTGAAAGTCGTTTTTTGAGCAGGTTCAACGAGGCGGATAAAATCGAAACCGGTGTTTTTAATTCATGGGACAGATGATGAATTACCCGGTCTTTGGTGCGGTTGAGGCTTGTGACCTCCTCGTATGACCGCTTCAACTCTTCATTTATGCTCGCATTCTCAATTGGCAGTGCAACCAGATTGCCAATGGTTGTCAACACCTCTATATCGGATTGATCAAACTGGCCTTCCTTTTTGTTGACCGCACACAAAACACCGATTATTCGTCCTTCAATCTCTAACGGCACGTCGGCCATGTTCCGCGTACGATGCCTGGCCTGCCGATCCACCTCGCGGACAAAATGTGGACTCTTGTATGCGTCCTCTACAATTTGAGGTTTGCCGGTGCGGTACACCAATCCGGCGATCCCTTTATCCACCGGAAAGCGGAGTTCCTTAAATTTCTTTCCGGTTTCGGTTTTATCAAAGACGGCTTCGCGAAAAAAGAATTCCTGATTTTCTTCGTCGAGCAAAATAACCATGGCACCCTCAAGACCCAGCAGATCCTGAACTTCCTTGGTAATCAGCTCCAATCGCTGATCCAACCCCCGATATTGATACATGGCGCGGGCAATCCTGAAAAGCGCCTGATTGACACGAGCATTGCGTTTTTCGCGGGTCACATCCCGCAGGGTAACAACCTGACCGGCAGGCTGCCCATCTTCATCATAAAAGATGGCACCATCGACAATAATATCCAGGAGCCGGCCGTCCTTGGTAAACCGTTTGGTTTCAAAGCCACGCAGAACTTTTTCTTTGTGCAGAAGCCGGATGCCCTCAATCGTCTGTTCCTTATAATTTTCAGGCACAAACGGTATTTTTTTACCCTCCACTTCTTCAAGAGGCCAGCCAAATACTTCCTCAAAAGCCGGATTCAGATAGGACACTGTATTGTCCAGATTAAAGACAAACACCGGTATAGGCAAAAATTTTAAAAACGCCCGATACCGCTGCTCCGCCCGGCGGCTTTGCTCTGACAGCTCCAACGCGCAGGTCTCGGACTCACTCAAGGCGCGCTGAGCGATAACCTTATCGGTTACATCCCTGGCAATCCCCCTGAAACCGATGGGTTCGCCGCCGTTATCCGTTATCAGATTGGCCGAAATTTCCAGATGGCGCTTTTGGCCGTCTTTGCGAATGATTTCCCAGTTGATATCGACCACACCCTTACCCGTACGATATATTTTATTGAAGGCTTCATATGCGATGGCGGCATTGGGTTCATCCATGTATGTCTGGAAATTGCTGTTTCGAATTTTTTGACGAGAATATCCGAAAATTCGGCAGAGCGCATGATTAAAAAATTTGAAATTTCCTTTTAAATCAACCTCGTAGAATCCATCGGCCACATCCTCGATCAGAACGCGATATCGATCCTTCTGGATTTTTTTTTGCTCTCCGCCCTTTATCTTCGCAGCAGAATTTTTAGAAAGGTTTTTGCGCTTGCCTGGTGTCATTTTAAAAAATTATTGCTTTCGGTTGCAAGAATCCCGAATGCCTCTGAATCCAGCAAACGGGTGCCACTGGATTTTAAAACCTCTATCGCCTTATCATTATCGCTGAACCGGAAAATCATAATGGCATTTCCCTTGGCAAAGGTAATAAAGGCATACATAAATATGACCGTTACACCGGCTTTTGTCAGCGGTTTGAGCAACGCTGCCAGGCTGCCGGGTTTATCCACGATTTCGGCGGCCACGACTTCATTGACATAAGCCGGGATCTGCATTTCCATGAGAATCTTGCGCGCATTAGCCACATCAGAAACAAGCAGCCTTAGCTGCCCAAAAGCGCCGGTATCAACCAGATTGAGCGCGCGCAGATTTATTCCGGCGTTGCCAAGTGCCTCGGTAACTTCATGCAGTCGGCCGGGAGCGTTTTCAATCGATACAACGATCTGTTTTAATTTTAGACTCATCTATGCCTC
>JASFIX010000597.1:0-3291 GCA_050122435.1 Desulfobacterales bacterium | reverse complement strand
CGGGCGGCGCGGATATCTTTTAACCCAGTTCACCCACTGATCCGTTTGATCTTCGAGTTCGGTCAATTCCTTGTCGGAAATATCAGATTTCCCGTTGACCATCTGAGAAAAAATAGATGACTCTGCGAACATCTGCATGACTTTAAGCCGCAACGGCATCAGCGGGTGGGAGCGATAGTTTATCTCGAGCGCTTCGGGTTCCTCTTTAAGGTCATCTATCTGTTGCAGCAGTGAATCCACATCCAAATTTAAATTCTTGCCGGTAAGGCCGTAAGCTGTTTTCAACATGGCCCGTGCGGCATTTTCAAAGTCACCGCAGGCCACAAGCCCGACGCGATCCGTACTGATCTCACATTTTTTACGCCATCTTAAAAAAATACTTTCCCCCATACTGGGCAGCAGGGTAACGCCCTGGCTGGTGGGGTTGGGATTGATCAGATAGTTCATACGGTTATGCTCGAATAAAAAATGCCCCAGTTCGTGCCCCAGGATAAATTGAATCTCCAGATCTTCCAATTCTTCCAGGGCCGCGGAAGTAATGCCGATAATAAAGAAATTTTGCTCTGCGGCCGGCTGAACATAGGCAAATGCGTTTATGCTGTTCGAATTCAAACAAAAAACCTCATACTCACCTTCCAGCTCGAGCTTTTGCTTTGTTTCCGTAACGATGTTGAAGATGCGGGGCGAAATCGGCTTGCTCAGCAAAAAGGCCCCATCCTTTAGCAGTTTGTTGCGAAAATTGGACTCTTCCAGCTTCTGCCGATCTTCGGATGCGGAAATGATGCCTTCAAGGTTATATTCCTTGAACAACAGTTCAACATCCTCCTTATCCCCTCTGTACCTTATACGGTGTAGATCCATACGGATATCTCCTTTTTAGGTGGTAATAAATCGATGAAAAAAGGATCGTTTCAAAAATTTATTGCTTATGGGTTATATTTTTTTTAAGCGGAATGCAATCATTTTATAAATGGGAAGTCTCGATCGAAAACTGCAACCGGGCCGAACCGACTTCAATGATATCCTGATCGTTGAGAATTATCTGCTTTTTTACCGGTTTGTCATTAACTTTGGGTCGGGGCAGCCCGCCGATATAATTAAAGCAGAAGCCCTCAGCCGTTTTGCTGATTGTGACGGCGGTTGGGTTCATCAGCAGACCTTTGACGACAATGTCGGAGGTGGGGTCTTTTCCAATGGTTGTAATTTTGCGGGTGAGTTTAATCCGGCCGTTCCCGCCGGACAGATAGTCCAGGATGCCCCCAATTTCTTCTTTGGGACGCGGAATCCGGGGCTCGGGAGCCGGCGGTTCCACATCTTTGACCTTGCCACGATTCTGGCTTCTGTCCCAGAATCTTACCACATTAATGCTTTTAGTAGGATTACTCCGGATCATCATCCTGCGGTGCTGGGTTGTATTCATCGCCTGGGTTTCATCAAAGTCATCTAAATCGTCTTTACTCATCTGCTCTTTTTCGTGATAACGAAAGATGAGAGAATGCTCGCCGATGGTAATGACGTCCTCATGTTTTAACCAGTGCGAGTTCACCAACTGCTCGTTGACAAAAGAACCATTTTTGCTCTGCAGGTCAATCAACACAAACCGATCATTCAGGGCGTCTATTTTGGCGTGATGGCTTGAAACAGCAAGATCTTCAATAACTACATCATTCGTATCCCGCCGACCGATGGTTAAAGAGGCGCCCTCCCGAAGAGGATATTCTCCCAGAACTTTGTTTTTAAGTTGCAGCAATAAAGTCGGCATCTGGTTTTACTTTTAAAAAATTAATGGCAGTTGATTAATCATTCTATCATATAAAAAGCAGGCATTTTCGTCAAGAAACCACAAGATATAGTAATAATTCGTTGACAAATACCTATATATTGAGTATATCTAGTTAATATGAGCAAATGCAATAAATTTAATAATTACTAATTACGGGTTAATAAACGCCATGAGCTACGTTTCCTGTCCTAAAACCAAGGCCAATAACAAGAAGCACATCGCTATCTGCAAGCAATGTCAGCATCGTAAATCCTGTCCGTCATACCTGAATTTTCGGCAACCGGAATTACCTTTAAAGAACTGAGGGAGTCGTTATGACAAATGAAATGCGGGTTGAAGCTGAAGAAAAGCTTTTTAACGATCTCAGAGATGAGCCCTGCATCGTGTGCGGGGATCCATACCACCATGTGTTGGGCAGTTATACGCCGGAGGAACCGAAGGGTTCCAACAACCGGGAAGACAGCGCGCCTGTCCTTTACTATACGTTGTGCCGGGCCTGCTTTAATAATGGCCGTATTCCTACTGCCCGTATAGAATCCGTTTACAAAAACAAATTTGGCGAAAAAGCCGCTTGAGAAGCCTTAAGGCTTTAGCAGGATCTAAATAGGCGAACAAAAACCCCGGATCTTACTTAAAGAGAAGGGGTTTTTGCTTATTCAAATCGGGTGCATCCCACAAAAATGCTGTAAATATCGTAAGCTGCATTTTTGTTCAGTTGAATTCTTTAAATAACACCTGGTTCAAAGGTTCAACGTTCAAAGGTTCAGAGGTTGGTTAACCGAGTATAGATGTCAGAAGATAGTCTGCAGTAAATCTTCTCTCATCTGTATTCTTTTCTCTGACTTCTGTATATTCCTGAAACCCGGAACCCTGAACCTATGAACCCTGAACCTTTGTAAACGGAGTCTGTAACGTGATCGTGCTGGTCATATCCGATGTTCATGGTAATTATCATGCGCTTGGCAGTGTGATGAAAGAAGTAGAGTATGATGCCATGCTTTGCTGTGGCGATATCGTGGTAGATTACCCCTTTCCGCAGCAATGCATCCGTGCCTTGAGAGATAGATGTGCCCACATTTGTATGGGAAATAATGACTATAATGTCGCCTATGATAAAAAGGCCTCTGATTTCATCAGCCGGAAATATGCCCACCTTGCAAAGGACCTTGACCGCAATACGGACTTAACCAAAGAGCTGATCAATGATGACGCCAAAAAATATTTGAGGCAGCTTCCGCGGGAATGTCAATTCATTTTAGATGGAATTTCATTTTATATGAATCATACCGTGCCCCAGTTGCCTGTTCACCATTACTTGGATAAAAACACTCCCCGATCAGAATTGGCTGATTACTATCAGGAGGTCCGGGCAGATGTGATTCTCACCGGCCATACGCATGTGCCTTATGTCAAAAATTTCGGAGATAAGATTCTGGTGAATCCGGGAAGCGTCGGCCAATCCAGGGATGGGGACCCCCGCGCAAGTTTCGCCACCTTTGATACGGCTA
>JASFIX010000596.1:0-3292 GCA_050122435.1 Desulfobacterales bacterium | reverse complement strand
CAAGTTCTTTCCTCCGTTCCGGGTAGCGCTTGAGCCAACAGCGCGCGCGTTGGCCGTCACCAATTTTAAAAAGCGTGGGTTGTTGATTGCGGCAGACATCAAACATGTGAGGGCAACGGTCGACAAATTTACATCCGATGGTGGTTTCGGTCAGTGCTGGAACCGTTCCGTGAATTTCCTGCAACCGCTGTACTTGCCTTTTGTGTCGATCTCCCAAGCGAGGCATGGATTTGAGAAGGCCCTGTGTATAGGGATGAAACGATCGATCAAAGATATTCGGCATGTCGCCTTCTTCGACGATCTGGCCGGCGTACATCACCACCACTCTCGAGGCCATCTGAGCCACAACCCCCAAGTCGTGTGTAATAAGTAATAGAGACATATTCAACTCTGACTTGAGTTCCAGCATGAGAGACAGAATTTGGGCCTGGATGGTCACATCCAGCGCAGTGGTCGGTTCATCTGCGATCAGCAATTTTGGCCGGCACACCATGGCCATGGCAATCATCACCCGTTGCCGCATACCGCCCGAGAGCTGGTGAGGGTAATCACCGAGTCGTTTGCGGGCATCCGGGATCTTAACATGATCCAACCAGGCGGCAGCCTCAGCCAATGCGTCTGATTTTGAAAGTGCTTTATGGATCATCAGCGGTTCGGCCACCTGTCGACCGATGGGCAGTACCGGATTAAGAGACGTCATGGGTTCCTGAAAAATCATAGAAATATCCCGGCCTCGAATCTGGCGCAATCGTTCGGCGTCCAAAAGCATTAAATTCTGGTCTTCAAACTGGATACGGCCGGCTTCGATTCGTCCCGGCGGAGACGGCACCAGACCTAAAATACTCAGCGCCGTAACGCTTTTACCGCAACCGGATTCACCTACCAGCCCTAATGTTTCACCGGGCGCCAGGTCAAAACTGATCTTGTCCACCGCCCGGGCAGTGCCTTCGGGAAGCTGAAAACTCACACTGAGCTCTTCAATGTCCAGCAGTTTATGATTCATATTTTAGCTTTTATTTAGGCAAATTTCCCATTTCAGGTTTCAGTGTTCAGGTGTCAGGTGTCAGGATTGCGGGCCTGGATCCACCGATAATTTTCAGATTCTGCATTTTTACATCTGTTTGCTGACACCCGAAACCTGACACCTGACACCGTTTATTCGTCAGACGGTTGGTACAAATAATGAAGGGCCGTCAAGGCAAAAACTTTGGCCGTTTCTATCAATTGATCCAGATCGACCCATTCGTCGACTTGATGGGGGACCTGGCGATCGCCTGCGCCCATGGTGACAATGGGTATGTTCTTCTCTGACCATAGGAAGGTCCCATCGGTTGCGCCGGGAACTCCGGCGTAAACCGGCGTTTTAGTGGTTACCGATCGGGTGGCCCAATCGGCTGCTTTAACGATGGGTTCAGCCGGGTCGGTCAGCGTACAGGGTCTGTCGGTTAAGATGTCAACTTGAACGTCCAGATCATGGACCCGCTGCAAATCAAGTACATCATCGTATTGCCTGTAATCATTCCGAACTCGCTGAGCGACATTTTGTGCCAGCGCTTCCAGATCCGTTATGATTTTTTGATGTGACTGCCGGGGTATTGTGCGGATGTCCACCAGCACTCTGGCCTCTCTGGGCATCACATTAAGCTGGGGCGCACCAGCTGCCGGTGCTTGAATCACGGTGGGTGTGAAGCTGGGCCAGCCTAAATATTGATCGCTTCCGACAGAGGTTGCAGCTTCTTTTTCCAACTGGTGCAGGCCGTCAATGAGTCGGGCGATAGCCGGCGCACAGTTCAAACCGGAAAGTGGCATGGCACCGTGGCTCATGCGGCCGGTGATCAGATAGTTGGCACGGACAGCGCCTTTTTGAGAGGTGCAGATCATGCCATCTTGTGGCTCGCAGATCACAGCCGCTGTTACCTTATCGGCATGGCCTTTTTTGATAAAATCTCTGACTCCGAGCATCTGATCTTCTTCGTCACACAGCACACCACCGATCACGGAACCGGAAAGTTTGATTGCCGCAGTTTTTAGAGCCTTCATCGCAACCAGCATGGCAGCCAGGTTGCCTTTGGTGTCATTGGTCCCACGGCCATACATCCGGCGTCCGACAATTTCAGCGCCAAAGGGGTCATATTGCCAAGCCGTAACATCCCCCGGCGTGACGACATCGGTATGGCCTTCAAACATGAGCGTGCGGTTTTGCGATCCGACCGGCCCGCTGATGATGATATTCGGTCTGCGGGGGGCGACCTGATCGATTTGAACCTCGAAACCCTGCGATTGCGCCCAGTCCGCAACTTTCTCCGCTACGGCCTGCTCACTGGTGCCGGCCACCGGGTCCCACACGGAATTGATCCTTACCAGCTCAGCGGTAAGCTTGATTAGCTCGTCAGGATCAATTTCGCCTAATATTTTTTCTATGGTTTCAGCAGGAATCATTGATTATAATTCTTATTCGAATATCGAATATCGAACAAGGAATGTCCAACCGCAGAAGTTATTTTTATTACTTCGACATTCGAAATTCGATATTCCTTGTTCTGCGGTTCTCTTTTATTATTGGTTATCTGATCCTGACCATCTTAGGATCCAGCGTATCTCTTAGTCCGTCCCCCAGCAGATTAAATCCCAGCACTGCCCAGGCGATGGCGAGTCCGGGAAAGACAGCCATCCAGGGCGAATGTGACATGAAGGTTTGGGCCTCGTTAAGCATCCGGCCCCATGAAGCTGTGGGAGGCTGGGTGCCGAGTCCCAGATAGCTGAGCCCGGCTTCGGCCAGGACCGCCACAGCAAATTGAATCGTACCCTGGATCAACAGCGCAGACAGGATATTGGGCAGCACATGACGCCAGGTGATGGCCCATTCGCTGATACCGCTGGCACGCGCTGCAATGATAAATTCGCGTTCCCAAATCGTCATGGTTACGGCCCGGGTCAGGCGGGCAAACACCGGAATGTAGAAAATGCCGATGGCCAGCATGGCATTGATCATTGACGGACCCAAAATGGAGGTTATCAAAATTGCGGTCAATACCGCCGGGAATCCGAAGAGCAGATCCGAAAACCGCATAATGGCTTCATCGATGAATCTGCCGAAATAGGCCGCCGCCAGCCCCAGCAGGACACCGATGCTCAAGCCGATTGCCACCGTCACTAATCCCACGATGATCGAATTGACCGCACCGGTCATAACGCGGGATAGGGTGTCGCGACCATACTGGTCGGTTCCCAGCGGATGTGTCCACGAGGGACCCTGAAGGCGCTCCCGGGCGTTCATTTTATTGGCATCAAA
>JASFIX010000595.1:0-3298 GCA_050122435.1 Desulfobacterales bacterium | reverse complement strand
AAAATGTCGGTAATTCATATCTATTTTATATAGATTATACAACTCTGAAATTGAGGCGAAAATAAATGAAATTATCTACAAGAAGCCGTTATGGAGCCAGAATACTGGTCGATCTGGCTCAGAATAAGGACAAGGGCCCGATTCAAACCGGTGAAATATCAAAACGCCAGGATATTTCGGTCAAGTACCTCGAACAGCTCATCCGGCCCCTAAAAAAGGCAAAGCTGGTGAACAGCGTGCGTGGACCCAAGGGCGGACATCTGCTGGCTGAAAAGCCGGAAAATATCTCTTTAGGGCAGATTATACGGCTGTTTGAAGGTCAGTCCGACCTGGTTGAATGCGTCAGTTATCCTGAAAAATGCCCCATGTCTGATGATTGCCAGATTCGTCTGGCCTGGCGCGATGCCACCGAGGTTCTGTATGAAAAGCTGGATGCGACGACCATCGCTGATCTGATGAATGGAAATTACCCTGAAGAAGATTAAGAATCCAATATTGCAATTGGGGCGAAGCCCCTAACTTAAAAAGAAACTAATAACCACACGGAGCGTTGATGCGTTCCCCGTTAGTAAGGGTTAAGACGGATTTACCAGGCCGGCGGTAAAAGCCTTGCCGGCGAGATCATAAACCGAATGCGACCATAACAAAAGCGGTATACCCTCTGCATTGGCGCGATCTATGGTCTCCTTATCGGGTGTCCGTCCCCCTGCGAGGACAATTGCCGCCATTTCATGCAAGACGGCCACATTGACAATATTCTGGTGGGTCTGCACCGTAAGCCAGATACAGCCCGTCGGTGCATTGGCCATTACATCACTTAACAGATCACCGCAATAACCGCCTTGAATCTGTCGATCAAGTTCATTTTGCCCGGCGGCCACATGTAAATTAAAACGGTCTACAAATTCTTTGACATTCACGGCGCTATCACCCTTTCTTTTTCGATATTAATTGGTTGAGCCCGTTTACCGGTTAAATAAAATCAGACATTTTCCTTTTTTAACGGGCCTAACCGGCTAAACCGGCAACCGGCAAACCCGATGGAATGATAGGTAATGTATAGTTTATCATATTTCAAGACCTTTTTGGCAAACCGGATTTGAATGCAATTGATTTGTAAAACCCTTTTCGTTATAGTGAAATTGCAATCTTTCTGAAGATGTTTGTTGAAAAGAACCCTGGATTGCGGAATTTTTTTCTCCAATTGAATCTGATTATGGTCAAAAAAAATAAACGCCCTGAAAACAAGTCTTCATTAGCAGCGAACACTATTCCAGGGCTGAATCTCAATAATCTGGTCGACCTCCTCCCCTGCTATGTTTCCATTCAGGATCGCGACCTTCAAATCCTATTTGTCAACGAAAATTTTAAAAGGGACTTCGGCGACGGCGTTGGCAAAAAATGTCATACCGTTTACAAGCGTTCAACCGATATATGCCCCAATTGTCCGGTGCAAAAAACTTTTGAAAATCGGCGTCTTCATATTACCGAGGAAACCGTGCAACTGGCAAATGGCAAAATCTGTCAAATTCTCATTCAAACATCACCCATTTTCAATCATAGTGGCGAGGTCGCGGCCGTCATTGAAATGGCAACCAACATCACCCAGGTAAAAATAGATCAAAAAGAGTTGGTCACCCTGGGCCAATCCATTGCGCTGTTATCACACGGTTTAAAAAACATATTGGAGGGACTGCAGGGCGGTGTCTATGTCGTTGATGAGGCGTTCAAGGATGGCGATATGGCACTTGCCAGAAAGGGCTGGCAAATTGTCAGCAAAAATATTTATGGAGTTGTCGATTTTGTTAAAAATATTTTATATTCATCTAAAAACCGACCGCTTAAATACGATCTGGCATCACCCGGCCAATTGGCCAAAGATGCATTGGCATTATTTAAGGAAAGAGCTGCCGGAATGCATATCCGACTGCGACATCAAGTCAATCCCTGTATTCCGAATGTTCATTTGGATGTCGCCAGCATTAGCAGGATGTTAAACAATCTGATCTGGAACGCGCTGGAGGCATGCCTGAACGATAAGCAAAACAGAAATTATTATGTCAGTGTCAAAACAGATTTTTTTGACGACGATCATTTTATGTTTGAGATCACAGATAATGGCACCGGAATGGATGAAAGGACCAAACGCAACATCTTTGAGGAATTTTTTTCAACCAAAGGCAGTGCGGGCACCGGCCTCGGCCTGTCGGTGGTGGAAAAAGTAGTCAACAAACACGGCGGCAGAATCGAGGTGATCTCAAACCCGGGTAAGGGCACAAAATTCAAGGTGATTCTTAAGATAAAATAACAGAATTGGTATCCATATATTCACTTGACGAAATGTTAGATTTAATAATATTTAGCGGTTAACTATAGTTAAGCTTCAGACCGATCCGGATTCGGACCATCATCATTATTTCAAAAGGAGCAAAACATGGCAAAAAACCTCAAGATCGTTATGATCGATGACAACACCGATTTCCTTTTTACCATGGAGACCTTTCTGCAAAGAAATGGTTTTGAGGTGCACACGGCTGAAGACGGTCAAACGGGAATTGATCTAATCAAAAAAGAGCGCCCTGATCTGATTCTGCTCGATATCATGATGGAAACTCTGTTCTCTGGATTTGAAGTTTGCAAGCAGGTCCGTTCCGAAACTGATCTGAAGGATATTCCCATCATCGGCATCTCTGCCATGGGCGATGAACTGGATATTAACTACAGCCAATGGCCGGATTATGAATATTTCCGACCGGATTCCTTTTTGGAAAAACCAGTCGACAAACAGCGACTGCTGCAGCTGATTCCGGAAGTGATCCAAAAAGCACAGAAACGCAAACGTAGCCCCAAGTGGAAAAAAGAAATGGAAAAAGATTGGGCCGAAAAGGCATCTCAGAAAAAGCGGCCTTGATCCCTTGGAAGACCATAAAGCCCATTTCTGAATTTTTCCCATTTTAAAAAAACCATCGAGAGAAACCAATTTAATTTCACGGCTGAATATATCATTCTGAACCTCCGACTCGTGAAAAATCCTGGTTACGTCTTTTGTATCAGAAAATAAGGATGCCGCCGGATAATGTTCGATTATCTCTTCTACTCCTCTCTTGTCATTTTCCTTTTGGGTTTAATCTATAAGATTTCCACCTGGTTCACCAAAAAAATCGGCATTTTAGGAAAAGACATTACGACAGCGCAGCGACTGCGGTCGGCTGTCAAGGGCATCTTAGGTGTCATTTGCAGCTCGAAGATTCTGCACCTCATTGAGGCCGTTGTGCTGGACGTTCTATTTCAGCGTCGG
>JASFIX010000594.1:0-3299 GCA_050122435.1 Desulfobacterales bacterium | reverse complement strand
AAACTGTGGTGTTTTCCGGGTTATGAGAGGGTTCAAGAAGTTGCCAAACCTTACTGGTATGACAAGGGGCTGTCGGCCGGTTTTTTACCCGGCTGCCACGAACCGGCTGTCTGGACGGCCATTCTCGATCAAAACCCTTATCCGGTCAGGGCATTGATCTGCGGCGCCTGTAATCCTTTAATCGCCTACCCCAATACCAAACGAATTTACAAGGCGCTGAAAAGTACCAATCTGGAGCTTTTTATTGCCGCCGAGCAGTGGATGACCCCCTCGTCCATGCTGGCCGATTACGTATTACCGATCACCAGCTGGCTGGAGCATCCCCAGATGTACACTCAGACCTTCCAGGGCAGCGGCTGTGCAGTGGCGATGGGGCAACGCGTGGTGCAACCCCTGGGCGAGCGTCGCAGTGACTTCGAATTCTACCGCGGGTTGGGTGTTCGTCTGGGTCAGAAAAAATACTGGCGCCAGAGTCTGGAAGAAGAATGGGATTACTGTCTGGAACCATTGCTTTCCGATCTCGATCTAAAATCATCCGAGGAATTTGCCGTAAAGCAACGCCAGTGGTCACCGCCGCCAGTTGAAAAACGTTATGCGCAAATAAATCCGGAAACAGGTAAGCCCAAAGGCTTTGCGACCCCCACCGGCAAGGTCGAGCTGCATTCCACCATTTTAGAAAAACTGGGTTACGATCCTTTGCCGGATTATAAGGAGCCGCCCGAGACACCCGTCAGTCAGCCGGAACTGGCCCGGAAGTATCCCTTCATCCTGATCACCGGTGCCCGATTCCGCCCGATGCATCACTCCGAACACAGGCAAATACGATCTCTGCGCAAGCTGTACCCCTACCCTACCGCTGAAATTAATCCGGAAACCGCACGGCAACTCGGCATCGGTGAAGGCGACTGGGTGGTGATAGAAACTGAAAGGGGAAAAATTAAACAGAAGGCCAAGCTGACATCCAGAATTCTTCCCAGAATGGTTGAATGTCAGCACGGATGGTGGCTTCCGGAAGAGATTGGCGAGGATCCCGTGCTTTTCGGCGCTTTTGAAGTCAACGTGAACGTCCTCACACCGGATTCAGAGAACTTTTGCGACCCGGCCACCGGCGCGGTCACATTTGGCCCTCTGCTATGTAGAATTTATCCCCTTAAAAAGTACACCTGAATAGAAAAGGAGAAAAACCAATGAGCCACAACAAAACCCCCGGAGAAGGCACCATGACTGTCTGGGCCGGTGAAGAAGAAACATTCTGGGAATTCGCCACTCAGGTTCCTGTCGTTCACAGCGTATCATTTGGTTATGATGATTTGGATAAGTGGTTGGAAATCGGACAGGGCAAAGCCGAAGGCCATATATACAGCCGAAATACCAATCCTACGGTGCGAGCCTTTGAGAATAAAATTTGCCAATTAGAAGGGGCAGCATCAGCCACCAGTTTCGCCAGCGGTATGGCCGCGATCTCCAACACGCTTTTTACCTTACTATCGCCTGGAGATCGGATCGTTTCAATTAAAGACAGCTATGGGGGGACAAATAAGATTTTCATTGAATTTCTGCCCCGCTTTAATATTGAAGTGGCTCTATGCGATACCACCGATCACCAAGCCATAGAGGATGCAGTAAGTTCAGGCTGCAAAATACTTTACCTGGAAAGCCCCACCAACCCGACCACGAAAATTGTGGATATCAATCGTCTGTCAAAGGCTGCCAGAAAGGTCGGAGCACTCGTTGTGGTGGACAACACGTTTGCAACACCCATTAACCAGAAACCTTTGGAGTTGGGAGCCGACCTGGTTTTACATAGTGCCACCAAATTCCTGGGGGGACATGCGGATGCCTTAGGTGGCGCAGTTTGCGGGCCCGCGGAGTTGGTCGGGCAAATCTATCATTTTAGAGAAATAAACGGGGCGGTTTTAGAACCAATGGCCGCCTATTTTTTGTTGCGAGGGATGAAAACCCTTCACCTGCGCGTGCGCCAGCAGAGTCAAAACGCCATGCAAATAGCTGAACACTTGGCTAAACATCCCAAGGTGCAAAAAGTTTTTTATCCCGGGCTAGAATCTCATCCGCAACATGATATTGCCCGAAAACAGATGAATGGTTACGGGGGCATGCTTGCTTTCATGGTCGAAGGTGGCTACGATGCGGTAAAAGCCTTCCTGCCTAAACTTCGGTACGCTCATCGGGCTGCCAACTTAGGTTCAGTGGAAACCATCGTGGGACCGCCGGCTACAACCAGCCACGTAGAATGCACCGCCGAAGAAAGGGAGGCCATGGGCATTCCGGAAAGCCTGGTTCGATATTCTACGGGAATCGAAGAAGTAGATGACTTAATTGCAGATCTCGATAATGCGTTGAATTTTATATAACATGCTGCAGACCTTTTTATTAATCGGGACTTCCATCAAAAAAACTTAGAAAAATCACCCTCGAAAAGGCGTAAGTGACCCCGGCGACGCGTCAGAGTTTCTTATTGCTAATTGATGATATCTGCAATATTAGTGAAGTTGAGGTACTCTCAATATATCACCGCCGGGCTTAACGCTTGACAATAAAAGCTAGTTTCAACTATTAATAGCCAATTGAGCGTCTTCTAAAGTTCGATCTGACACCTGATTCAATTTCATTATCGGTTCTTAATACTATCCAAATTCATCCATTGAGCGACCTCTCAAGTACGGATTCTTCTCCCTCTGGCATAGACCCCGCTTTCATTTGGGCTTTAACCTAATACTTAAGCAAAGATTCACCGAAGAGCAATCTAAAAATGTGTCCATTTTAGACCTGAAAGGACTTTGTATGTTGTTTGTTCTTTTGGATATAAAGAACATAAATTCCATCTGTACAAAAACCACGGTAGTGCATCTTGACAGGCGCATTACTAAAAACAAAGGGAGGTCACAAAATGAATAAGAATAGTTCACGTTTCCCATCAAAAGCCATCATACTGAACCTGGCCAGCCTAATGATGTTGATTCTTACCTCAAGTCTTGCTTTTGGCGAGGAAAAAATTTGCTCCGGAGAACAAATCAAGGCTACCTTTTCTGGCCATGAAATCAAAGGAATCTGGAAAGGGAAAAAGTATACACAAACTTTCCACGAAGACGGATCGACTATTTATAAACAGGAAAATTTATCTCCCATGTCAGGAAAGTGGTCCATAAAAGAAAACAAGTACTGCTCAAATTTTGGATATGGCGAGAACTGTTATCAGATAGTTCGTGAAGGGAATAAATTTTATTGGCTTTTCGCCAGTGGAGAGCGCCAGGAATTTACAATAATAAAGTAGCAATTCC
>JASFIX010000593.1:0-3300 GCA_050122435.1 Desulfobacterales bacterium | reverse complement strand
TTATGGTTCACATGGCTTAAACTCTTTTTCGTTGCGACCATCAGTGTAAGGGGTGACTCAGGAGAAAATATGAAATCGAAAAAACCGGCAACAGCCAAGCTACCGAAAATCAGCACCGAACGGCCTTATCCGCTGGGCGAAAACCCTGAAAGAGACGCCTGGTACACTGCGTTTTTTATCGAAAATCACCTGGATCATTTCAGCCATCCGGAACATGCTGCTGCTCCGGAACAGGTCCGTTTTATGGTGTATACTGAGGAAGATGAGCGCTATTATCCATGTTCGGATCAAATGTTTGCGGCCATCATCAACCGCAACGCATCCCATCGTTTGCAGGAACAATACCATTCGGTATTGGAAAAAATGCTGGCGCTGATCCAAAATCAAATCGAAGACAAACTCGAGCGCAGTTATCTGGAGTCGCTCATCAAGATCAAGCATCACCACGAAACACGTGATGAAATTATGATCCCATCGAGGCTCGAAAAACGCTTAATGACCATTTTCTTGAACCGTACCCAGATTGAAGATCCCTATCTGGATGAGAAGTCCACCCGCAACCGACGGATCAGAAAGGTGTTGGATTCTCAGGCGTTTCAAACCGCTATAAACCATGTTGACAGCTCTGATTTACTGTCCTCCCCGACCACCGTGACCGGCATAAAACAGCTGGCCGAACACATCGAAATTAAGCGCTTATTTGCGCTGTCTGGAGAAAAATCGCTGTGGGAATCCGATGCAGCACAGCAGCGCACACAAGCGGATTATCTAAATCTGTTTGCCCGCAAACTGAAGGGAAATGGCCTAAATCCGCTGCTCGATTTTCTAAGTATTCACGACACGGGATCTGCATCAGGTTCCGTAGGAAATAAAAAAATTCTATGGTTGGTCGATGAAGCCGGTGAGGTCATGGTGGATTTGGCCATTATTAACTATCTGGCTAAACTCGGTCATAAAATCATTGTGGCCTTTAAAGAAGGACCACTATTTACCAAAGTGAGCATTGATGATGCCCGGCGAGATGAAGTGCTCAGCAGGACGCTTGACGGGGCATTGGTGATAACCGACATGAATATCAGCAAAACCGACCTGGTCAAGACGCTCAGGGGCGATTACCCTGTCGTTGCAATTTCCGACGGCACCAAAGAAATCCTCAATTTACTACTGGCTTCCACCACCTTTGCACGGATCTTTAAAGAGGTGGACGGCATCATTTCAAGAGGGCCGGAGCAGAAGCGACGATTGTTTGACACCCATTTTCAATTCACTCGCGATGTCTTTAATATCTCCAGCAGCTCGACCGATTCTGTGGAAATATCTTATAAACCCAGACATCCAGAAGCGGTCAAATTCGCCCATGCCGACCTTGAGAAAAAAGCCCGGCGGATTATTACACAGATGAGGGAAGCCAAAAAGAAAGGAATGACGGTTATCTTTTACAGCGGCATCATTGGCTCTATTCCCGGAAAGATTGATATCGCCAAAAAAATAATGTCAGTGGGTATTCAGCATCTGAAAAACCAATTCGCCATGACGTTTATCATCAATCCCTCAGAGTATTTTGAACCGGGAATGGATGCCGACGATTTAATGTATATGTGGGAGATCGTCCAAACCAGCGGTCTGATCGACATTTGGCGATTTCAGACCTATGAAGATATTTCTGAGGCATTTCAAATTATGGGGAAAAAAGTTCCGCCCGAATGGGTCGGCAAAGACGCCACCTTCAGTACCGGTTGCACGATAGAGATGAACATCGCGCTCGAGGTTCAGAAAAAGCATCCGGAAATGCAGATCATCGGACCGGCCAGGGAAAAATTTATGCGCCGCCAGGAATATGGGGTGGGCAAAATGTATGACCGCAAATTCGGTGCTATTTCGGAAACACAATAGGAAGATCGAGTTGCGCGTTGCGTGTTACGGGTTGCGCGTTGCGGGTTTTGATCTAGGGCTCACCGGTGTAAGGTGTCAGGATTGAAAGGGTCGCCCCCTCCCCGAGTCCGATGCTGAACACTGAAACCTAATAAAATTACGACTCCTTGATCGACAACAGCCGATCGGTTTGCCAATCAACCGGAATTCGCATCCGCTTCTGGCTGCGACCGGAGAAAATGAGATAACCTTTTTGCTGGCCGAAGAGAAAAAGATCGCGCGTCAGTTTAACATCCATTTTACAGTAATCGATAATATCGTGAATCCGTCCCTCTTTCCACCATTTGAGCGCCTGGAGGCCGTCCGCCTGTTTGGTTGCGCCCAAAGTTTCCTGGGCTAGATGGGCCAGGGATAACCGGAATCCCAGGTGGCGATGGATCTCTTCAAGAATATCCAGGGTATTCAGCGTTGAAAAATCAAAATCAGAATATCCCTTGAGCACCAGGTAGTCAAAGCGTTTGATGTTGAACCCGACGATCAGATCAAATGTTTGAAGTTCTTCGATTAGCCCGGAAATCTGATCTTCTAAATAAGTCATAAATGTATCTTTTTTTGAGTCATAAAGCACCCCGCAGCTGATTCCCATGCGGTCGGCCCGGTGCCAACCGCCGACTTCCGCGGCCGATCGTTGTGTTTCAAGATCAAACACACCCACAGACAGATCATCTCTTGAAGTCTTACCCCTGACGCCCACCGCGGTTTGCGTTTGTTTCTTTTGAAATCCTGCCGGGCCCGCAGCTAGTTCGGGTTTTTCAGAAGATGCGGCCGGTTTTTTTTCAATGCGGCCAATGGATTCCGACCGAGCTTTTAATTGATCCAGGATAAAAAGAGCGCCTTTTTTGTCCATCGGCCGGTTGCCGGATCCGCATTGTGGCGATTGAATGCAGGACGGACACCCGGATGTGCAGGGACAATCGTGAATGACCTTCCGGGTGTACTCAAAAAGGCGCCGGGCGTTTGCAAATGCCAGTTGTGTCAGGCCGGCGCCACCGGGAATGCCGTCGTAAATAAATATCACGGCGCTGCCCATCTGGGGATGATAATCGGTGGACATTCCTCCCACATCGTTGTGGTCCGCCATTACCAGAAGCGGGAAGATACCGATGGCAGCATGTTCAATCGCATGCAGGGCGCCCATTAGATCAATCTGCTCGGATTTGCACTGGCGCTGAATGGACCCCGGAATCCGGTACCAAAGTCCCTCGGTTTCGAAAATCTGGGGTGGAAGATCCAGTTGGATGCGGTCCATGATTGTTTTGGAGCGAATACGCCGGCGCTCATATTCTGTAACTTGATCTGTTACTTTAATTTTACCCATATAAACATCTGTTCCCCATGTAAATTTATTATCTAATACTTTTAGGATTT
>JASFIX010000592.1:0-3309 GCA_050122435.1 Desulfobacterales bacterium | reverse complement strand
GGGCTCCCGCCCCACGTCCAGGATCTCACGGCAGCGTTCGACCAGCGACTGATAGGGAAAATATACATGGCCCTCATCTGAAAGCTGATGCAGTGTGTACACAATTCCGGCTTCAACTCTTACCGCGGAATCATTTGAAAACCCGAGTTCTTTGGCAATATTGTCGGCTTTGAGAAATCCGATCCCAAAAATATCTGTCGCCAGGCGGTAGGGATTTTGTTTGACCACCGCAATCGAGCGATCACCGTAGCGCTTAAAAATCTTGCTCGCATAGGCTGAGCTGACCCCGTGGCTTTGCAAAAAAATCATCACATCGCGGATTTCTTTCTGTGCGTCCCAGGCTTTGGCGATTTTGGCAATGCTTTTATCAGCGATGCCCTTAACTTCGGCCAAACGGCCAATTTGATTTTCAATGATGTCCAGGGTATTTTCGCCAAACCGATCAACAATACGCCCGGCCATGACCGGGCCTAAACCCTTGATCAGACCGGATCCCAGATATTTTTGGATACCGAAGACCGTTGCCGGAACTTTTGTCTTAAACTGAGCAACTTTGAACTGCTTACCGTATTTGGGATGATGGGCCCACTCCCCCTGCATGTCGATAATTTCACCGGGCATCGGAGCCATCAAATTGCCGACAACCGTAACCAAATCCTGCTTTCCCTGAACCTTCACCTTTGCAATCGTAAAACCATTTTCTTCATTGGTGAAGGTGATTCTTTCTATCTGACCGGATAGATCGGTGAGCATAATCAAAGTCCAATCACAGGTGGGCTTAAAATAATTAGACTAAACAAGCTTTCCATAGCTTGGTTGGCACTTTCATATTAGAATACTTAAGATTTCGGAATGCGGATTGCGGATTGCGGATTTGGAACACGGGACATGTTTGATATTTCAATCCGCATTCCGCAATCCAAAATCTAAAATCAATTTCACACCCAATCCGGAACCCGCACATCAGATCCCGAGGTTGAACCCGGTATGTAGCACTTGATATCAATAACCGGCGTTCCATCAAAAGCGTCAATGTCTTCGATTTCGATACGCCTGCCCTGAATTGATTTTATTTTGCAAATGGTTAAGCCGAGCAGGTTGGGCCGCAAGGGAGAATGGGTGGCAAATACCCCGGTCAGGGGAATTTTTTCATCTTTGCGGGGATGCACTCTCAGCGTTTTTCGCCGGGTGGCGGTATCGTTTTCGTGAAACCAGAAAAGTACCTGGATATGGGAAAACCCCTCCAATCCCAAAAGCGCGTCGTTGTAAGCTTCAAAGATCTCAATCCAGGTCCCTTCTTCTTTTTTGCTAACCGTGCCCACAGGAAAAATCTGAAAAGATTCCGGCATTGTATCTCCTAGTGCTCAATCGGATTGGAGTTCCTTGATATTCTCATAATAATCCAACGCCTCCGGATTGCTCAATGCATCTTTGTTGAGCACCTCCTGGCCCTGAATCACCTTTTTTACCGCCAGTTCAACTTTTTTCATGTTGAGTGTATAGGGCACAGCGGGCACCCTGATGATCTTGGCGGGCACATGCCGCGGGGAGGCATTGGTGCGAATGGTCTGTTTGATCTTATTCTTTAATTCATCGGTAAGTTCAACACCTTCTGCCGTCTGAACAAAGAGGATTACCCGGACATCATTTTTCCAGTCCTGCCCGACCACAACGCTGTCATCAATTTCCTCCATTTGCTCCAGTTGCCTGTATATTTCGGCGGTTCCGATGCGAACCCCGCCGGGATTAAGTGTGGCGTCCGATCTGCCGAGCATCACGATACCACCGCGCTCGGTGACGGTAACAAAGTCACCGTGGCGCCAAATATTGGGATATACATCAAAATATGCAGAATGATATTTGCTGCCGTCCGGGTCGTCCCAGAAATAAATCGGCATCGACGGAAACGGCTTGCAGCATACCAGCTCTCCCTGCTCATCGATTAGCTCGTTTCCCAGTTCATCAAATGCCCGCACATCCATGGCCAATCCCCGGCACTGGAGCTCACCGGCATAAACCGGTGCCATGGGGTTTCCAAGGGCAAAGCAGCCGTTTAGGTCCGTGCCTCCGGCAATGGAGGCCAGCTGTAGATCGGCCTTGACTTCCTGATAAATAAACTTGAAGCCTTCAATTGACAGGGGTGAACCGGTAGATAAGACGGCGCGTAAGGGTGCCAGGTCATAGGTTTTGCCGGGTTGTACCTCGGCATTTTGCAATGCGGCAATATATCCGGCACTGGTGCCGAAAACGGTAATCTTTTCATCCTGGGCCATTTCCCACAGCGCTGCGGGATGGGGGTGAAACGGATTACCATCAAACAAAACCAATGTGGCGCCAGCGGCCAATGAACTGGTCAGCCAATTCCACATCATCCAGCCGCAGGTGGTGAAATAAAAAATGGTATCCTCACGTTTTAAATCCGAATGCAGCATGAGTTCTTTTAAATGATGAACCAGAATACCACCGGCACTTTGCACCATGCATTTGGGCAGACCGGTGGTGCCGGATGAGTACATGATATACAGGGGGTGCTCAAAGGGCAGTTGCTCAAATTCAATTTCCAGGCCGGATTCTGATGATCGGAATTCATGGTAATGAACGGCATTCGGAATCCCACTGATATCCGCTTCCGGCTCGGTGTATGGAACGACAACGACCTTCTCAATTGACGGTAATTCTTTAAGGATATTTGAAATGCGTTCTAAAGAATCTATTTTTTTGCCCTTAAAGGAATATCCGTTGGCGGTGAACAGGACGCGGGGTTTGATCTGCCCGAATCGATCCAGCACGCCCTTAATCCCGAAATCCGGTGAGCATGATGACCAGGTCGCCCCCAAACTGGTTGCAGCCAGCATGGCGATAATGGATTGCGGCATGTTGGGCATAAATCCCACCACCCGATCGCCCGGCTGAATCCCCAGATCCTTTAAAGATCTGGCAAGGCGTGCCACTTCATCATAAAGCTGAGCATAAGTCATCTTAGTCGACTCTTGCGCTTCACCTTTGAAAATCAAAGCGATTTGATCATCGCGGTAGCGGAGCATATTTTCGGCAAAATTGAGCTGGGCGCCCGAAAACCACTTGGCGCCCGGCATTTTTGTGGCGTCATCCACTACCTGATCGTAAGGCTTTGAGTGGATCACCTCTGCAAATTCCCAGAAGGCCGCCCAAAAATCAGAAATGTTGTCGATGGACCATTGGTGCAACGGCGCATATTCCTGAAAATTTTTAACGAAACGCTCATTAATTAAATTCATGAACCGATACATATTGGTTTTTTTAATTTGCTCCTCCGAAGGCTTCCATAAT
>JASFIX010000591.1:0-3310 GCA_050122435.1 Desulfobacterales bacterium | reverse complement strand
AATCAAGATGCACGGTGCTCAACGCACTTCTTTAAGGTTGAGCCCGTTGAGCCCGTTTGCCCGTTGAGCCCGTTAAAAATGGAATTCTACCTATTTCTAACCGGCTAACGGGAAACCGGCTAACCGGTTTACTGATACTCATATCTCCAAAACCAGCCCAATGGGGCAATGGTCAGAACCGAAAATACCGTTATCAATGAATGCCTCTTTGATCCAGCCTTTTTTTATAATATCCTCGGTCACGAAAAAATAATCGATACGCCACCCGACATTGCGTTCCCTGGCTTTAAACCGGTAGGTCCACCACGAGTATTTTACGGTTTCCGGAAAGAAATGTCTGAAGGTGTCTATGTAACCGTCTTGGACAATCCGATCCAGCCAATCTCGCTCAATTCTTAAAAAACCGGATGTTTTTTCATTGGATTTGGGGTTTTTCAGATCGATCTCGTTGTGGGCAGTATTATAATCACCGGTAATGATGAGACTGCGACCCTGTTTTTTATAGGAATCAGTATATTCAAAAAATGTTTCGTAAAAATCAAGCTTATACTGAAGCCTTTCATCGCTCATCTGGCCATTGGGAAAGTAAACATTAAAAAAGATAAAATCATCAAAAGCCAGTTCAATAATGCGCCCTTCCTGATCAAATCTGGAAACACCGAGCTCGGTATTGATGCGTAAAGGTTTGATGCGCGAATAAATGCCAACACCACTGTAACCTTTTTTTACCGTAGCATGCGCCCAGCAGGACGCATACCCCTTGACATTCTTCATTTCATCGGTCAGCTGATTTTCCTGAATCTTGGTCTCCTGAATGGCAAAAATATCCGCATCTAAATGATTAAAGGATTCAAAAAAATCTTTTTTAATTACGGCCCGCAGGCCGTTTACGTTCCAGGATATTAATTTGATCTTTCTTTTAGACATATTAAGTTCTCTTCTAACCGCAGTTTTAAATTTTATAATTAATTATTGCACTTTTCACAGTAAAACTTTTTCAACACGAAAACACGAAAATTTAATTTTTCTTTCGTGTTTTGATCCTTTCGTGCTTTCGTGATTAATTTTTAGTACTTAAATAAAATGATCTATGTCTCATTCATCAAGTAATGCTCGGATCTTGATAAGAATTTCGGCTTTCGCAGCCCCTTCCAGGACCCCTTTGATCGAGCGCAAGCATTCCCGGATGATCGCGGTTTTGGGCTGCGAGGAACCCAGCTGTGCATCAATGGTTTTTAAGTCCGCCATCAGTTCCGAAAGGCCATCAAAATCCAGTCCCAGGTTGCCAGCCTGACTTTTAAGCTCCCCAGCTGCCTGTTCGACGCCCTGACAGCTGATAGGATCCATAACGGGTTGATCGGTCAACTTGCTCGGTGAACCATCTGCATGAGACACACTACCTGTCAGACGCTTAACTTGATTGGCACCTTCAGTACTGATACCAATACCGCCAGACAGCGTTCGAATTTCCACCAGCTGTAATCCAATAAGGGTTTCGGCCACCCGGGAACTGGTATCGCGATCCAGGCCTAATCCCTCGCCGACGTCATACATGGAAACCTGTGTGGTTGAATCCCCGCTGGTCTGCTCAAACAATTGAATCAAAAATTGTTGGCCGGTTTCATCCAGTTCACTGCCCGTCATGGTGATCCTTTCATTTGAATATATTCACCGCAGAGACGCAGAGATAGTTTTTTATTTTGCTTTCCGTTGAGAGGACGGAAAGCAAAAAACAATCTGTTTCCGGCAATTTCACACCGGTAATTAAGCACTTTTTTATGACCCGCAGAGTTGAGCGGTTTTGCCTTGTCGGAGGCCGACATTTAATTTATAGGATCCGATCGGTCATCCCGCTACCAGCGGGGCATCTCAGCGACAAGGCCAAAAAAACTTTTCTCTCTGCGGCCTTTGCGCCTCTGCGGTGAACATCATAAACGCCAGAAGTCATTCAGCCACAACTTCTTCTATGGCCGACTTGATATCCGGATACTGAAATTCAAAACCGTGGCTCAAAAGCTTAGCGGGAATGGTGCGCTGGCTGTCAAGCAGCACGTTGCCGAATTCTCCGAGCACCGTACGGACCATAAACGCCGGAGCCGGCATGATGGCCGGCCGGCCCAGTACTTGTCCCAGGGTTTTTGCCAGCTCGCGGTTTGTCACCGGATTAGGAGCGCAAAAGTTCAGCGGGCCTTCCAGCTGCGGATGTTCACAAACAAACAGGATCGCAGCCATCAGATCCGTCAGGTGCATCCAGGGAAACCATTGGTCGCCGCTGCCGATGGGTCCGCCGACAAACGATTTGAACGCCGGGATCATCTTGGCCAGGGCCCCGCCGCCTTTTCCCAGAATAACGCCAAATCGCATCAGCGCAACTCGAATTCCCTTGACAGTGCCCTTCAATGCCTCTGCTTCCCAATCTACCGAAACAGTGGCTAAAAAGTCATTACCGGATTTTTCGTCTTCTTTTAATAGGTCATCGCCTCGGTTGCCGTAATAGCCGGCACCGGACGCATTGCAAAGAACCACCGATTGATTGGCAGGCAAGGCATCCACCACATTGCGGGTAGTTAAAATGCGACTGTCATAAATCTGTTCCTTATAGCTTTTGCTCCAGCGCTTGAAAATTGATTTGCCGACCAGGTTAACCACAGCATCCACATCACCCAGCGCTTTCTGCCAGTCTCCTGGTCGGGTTGTGTCTGCTGAAATATACTGATACCTGTCAGCGGTTATCCGATTTTGAGTCGCCGCCCGTCCCATTGCTATAACCGCGTGCCCTTTATCAAGAAGATAATCCGAAAGGTTTGAGCCGACAAATCCCAGGCCACCCGTTATAACAATCTTCATGGGCCACCTCCTGCGATAGATTTATAAACAAAAGAAAAGCGGGCTGTCGTGCCCGCTAAGACCTAAATTTTAAATCAAAATTAATAAAAAGGTTGAGGGCGTATTTTCCAAAGTTCCTCAACGCTTGTTTTTTATCGTTTTAGGATTTTCGGTTTGCATCTTGGTTGGATTTAGCCGAACAATTCGGACACACACCCAGAAATTCCAGCCGGTGTCCGATGATTTCAAAATTGGCTGAATTAACTTGCTCCATGTCGATTTCTAAATCAGGGACCAATGGGGCATCAGCAATCCGATCGCAATGAATACAGCGGATGTGATAATGATCGGATGGGTCTCCGTCAAATCGTTTCAGCGAGCAACCGGGTTCGAGCTTTTGAATATCTCCGGATTCAGAAAGTATTTCAAGGTTGCGATAGACCGTCCCCAGGCTGATACGCGGTAATCGTTTGCGAACGATCTC
>JASFIX010000590.1:0-3312 GCA_050122435.1 Desulfobacterales bacterium | reverse complement strand
ATACCGTTGGTCCAGGTATGGGGTGTAAATAGTCGATTTTTTTGGCGGCACATTTTCATCACCTGACGAACCTGAGCGATTCCTCCGGCAAAAGTGGCGTCCGGCTGGTAAATATCAAAACAATCCTTTTCAAACATAATCTTAAGCTCATCCCAACCGTAGTTGAGCTCTGCACCGGCGATATTAACCTTAGACGCTTTTTTCAGGGCGGCATTGCCGTCAAAATCTCTTGAATCCAGAGGTTCTTCCAACCAATCGATCTGGTTGTCGAAGCATGCAGCGGCAAATGCAGTCGCACGCGGCAGGTCCCAGGCGGGGAGGCGGTCAACAATCGAGACCAGCCATCCCTGGTTGGCGTCCACTCCCAGCACGAGTTTGTCTCCCACACCTTTGCGAATGGTTTCAATGTTGCGGATATCTTCTTTAAGTTCGGCATTTTTGACGCGCAGCTTGGCGGTTTTAAAGCCCCGCTGGCGCATGGCTAAAAGCTCTTCGACACGCTGTTCCGGCGGATGCATTTCACCGGTTGAAAGGTAGGCCGGAACGGGACGTGCTTTGCCGCCGAGCAGTTCATAAACCGGTTTGCCTTTGGCTTTGCCGAGGATATCCCAGCAGGCCGGCTCGATCCAAAAATTGCGCCATCCTAAAAAACCGGCCTGTTTCAGAAGGCTTTGAACCCGATCGATATCCGCGGGGTCGGCCCCCATCAGATAGCCTCCCAGTAAATCGCCCAGCCCGGCTCTTTCTTTACCCATGGCCGTGCCGGCCGAATAGCCTTCAATGCCTTCATCGGTAACGATTTTAATTAGGGTAAAGCGATTGTGTGTCTGGGGATAACCCGGTATCCAGGTGGGCCAGAAGGTCTCTTTGAGGGGGATAGAAACATGATAAAGTTCAATAGCGGTGATTTTCATCGCTCCTCCCCTTTATGGGCATTGATAGAGATTTTGAATTCCTGTATTAGGCAATACCCAACTTATCCAGTAAGCGCCTGACAAATTCCGGCCCGTCCGGTTTATAGGCAGGCAGGACCCATGGCATTTCCTGCAATGTTTGCAGCAGGGAAGGCAAGAGATCAAACGGGATGGAGATAATTTGCCGGCCTTCCGGAAATAGTTTTCGGCGCTTCATCCCATGCCCCAGACCGGTGACGAAATAATTCAGTTCCCCGGCAAGATACGGATAAATGAAAGTCCAGGCACAGCCGATCGCCGCTGAGAACCTGCTGGTCCAGATGTTGCCAGACCGATAGCTCATTGCCCGCAGAATAATTTCGGTCTGTTGGGTATTGGCGAGCAGGATCAACAAATCGGGCTCGAATTGGAGCTGATCTAAGGGGGAAAAAGCAACATAATTAACGATGCCCCTGCCGATTGCTGGAATATGCAAGTAAAGCCGACTGGCGGAACGCGGCGCTTCAAAGATTTTCAGCCCGGCGCCGAAGTCGCCGCTTGCAAAAGGCTCACTGATATCAGCCTGACCCAATACATACAGTCCGGCCTCACAGGTATGGTTTTGTGCGTCGGCAAAAAAAGCGACCCCTTCCTGTGCCTGCTTAAGCATTTCGCACAGCGCCATTTTCTCATCTAAACGTTCGATTTTGTCGGGCTGTTTCGCCAGGAATTTAACGCCGACCGGCTGTCTCTCGAATTCAAATTTGTCCAAAATAGCTTGATATTCTTTAGTGAGAATCATTTATGGTACGCTCATTCTAGGCTTTAACTGCAATTTGGGTTTCCAGGAGCTCTTGACAGAGCTCCTGGAAATAAGAGCTAGTGCGCCTATTTTTTCGTGTAAATGTTGCGCAATGGGAAGATACCCACTTTCACCGATTTGCCCTTCTGCACCTGATCAATACGCACATGATCAACACCCTCGATATCGCCCTCGCCATAGGTGAGCGGTGTGCTGCTGATGTCACCGGTGGGAAGGTTTTTAATCCTGTAGAAGCCATGTTTCAGCACATCACCCGGTGTTAGCTTTTCAAAAGGCACCTTTTGCATGGCCAACCGCAAGGCCTCGACCTGAATCATGCCCTCCAGAACCCCGGCCTCATACATAATATGGGTAATCCGCTTGCCGGTGCGGTACTTATCCTGCAAATCGCTGCAGAACTTTATCCCGGGAGTGGCGAGGTCGTCCATGGGGCGGAAGCTGCCGGCGCAAACATAACCGTCACCCAACTCACCCATAGCCTCAGCGAACACCGCAGCGTGACCGGGTGCGGGGACGCCAAAGGTCATTTTATACGCCAGGTGGGGACCCATGCCCAGCCTGACCATTTCCTTTACCGTCGGCTGTGAGCCTGGGTTGATCATAACACCCAGGGCAAGGTCAACACCCTTCTGCTTGAGCCATGTGAGCTGGGTGGTGGGTGGTGAGGTCGCGACCAGCGGAACATACTGCGTGCCTACAAACTCATAGCCGGTCTTCTGGAGATAGGCTTTCATCTCGGGGATTTCAATCGACCGACCCATGGCGTTGTCGGCAGTCAGGTAGGCAACCTTGGGTTTCCTGGCTTCCTTCCAGTTCGTTTTGAACCAGTCGGCGATGGCGGCTATAGAATCTGTATAAATCGGGTAATAGGTAAAGCAGCTTTGAGGCGGCGACAGGTAGTAGGGGCCGGTGGCCATACTGGTGGCGCCCATCTGGTCCTCCCACATTCTGTCCTTGAGTGCCAGCGCTATGGGCGAGCCCGAAATCCTGCCGACCAGCATTCCTTTGGCTTTGAGCTCTTCGTAAATTGACAGCGCCTTGGGCGGTTTGAGTTCATCATCTCGCCACATGACCTCCAATTTTACATCGGCGGGAAATTTTTCTTTTCGCCAAGGCGCCATATTTTTGGTGTCATTTACGTAAGCGACAAAATCCTCAATTCCAGCCAACACCGCCGCCGAATCTTCAGCAAAGGGCCCGGTTAGTGACTGGGTGCCACCGACATATAATACTTTCTCAGCTTGAGCGCTGACGGGCACTAGAAATGCTGCCGTCAACAGGATTACCAGTGAAGCTAACAACATCCATTTAAGTTTAGCCATTTTACCCTCCTTTCCGGCTGGTGAGTTAATGAACGCTATAAAATAGGCATTTCGCCAGATTGAATCACCTCCTTTCACTCTGTTTCTTGATGAGAAAAAGGCCAAAGTTTGAAATAGGTCTTAATCATCTCCCAGCGATGATGGAGCCCGCGGGGCTCAAAAATCAGAAATATAATGATGATCAATCCATGTGATATAAGGGCCAGCGAGGCAGCCGCCTGCGGGGCAACGGCGGCGGCCAGAATCGGTCCAGCAAATGTGACGAGCTCATCCA
>JASFIX010000589.1:0-3325 GCA_050122435.1 Desulfobacterales bacterium | reverse complement strand
CATTTTCCAGTTTCCCGCGATCAGCGGTCTACGTTTTTTCATCGAGCACCTCGATTCAAGGTCCAGGGTTCAAGGTTCAAAGGTTCAGGGCTCAGAAGTTTAGAGGTTTAAATACCGCGATCTTCCCAACCCCTAACCTTGAACCTTTGAACCTCTAATCTGTTTATTTAATTATCAAAAAAAAGATATTTTGTAAAAAGCTGTGATACGTTTTAGGCGTTACAACTGGGAACCAACCATACTAGCTAAATCCACCATTCGATGGGAGTAACCGGACTCATTATCATACCATGAAAGCACTTTTACCATATTGCCGACAACATAGGTTGTGGGGGCATCGACAACGGATGAAAATGTGCACCCGTTGTAATCAACCGAAACCAGGGGTTCTTCACTATATCCCAGAATACCGGCAAGTGATTCTTCTGATGCGGCCTTGAGAGCCGAATTTATTTCTGAGATAGTAATATCGGGTTTTTCAACAGTTGCCACGAAATCCACCAGAGAAACATTGGGTGTCGGGACGCGAATGGCCAAACCATTCAGCTTTCCGTCCAGTTCCGGCAACACCAGTGACACGGCTTTGGCGGCGCCGGTGGTGGTAGGCACCATCGAAAGTGCTGCTGCTCTTGCGCGGCGCAAATCCTTGTGCGGGAAATCCAGCAATCGCTGGTCACCGGTGTAGGCGTGGATGGTGGTCATCAATCCGGTCTTTAAGCCGAAATTTTCCAATATCACTTTAGCAACCGGCGCCAGGCAGTTTGTCGTGCATGAGGCATTTGAAATAATGTGATGCCGACGCGGATCATACTGACTTGAGTTAACACCCATAACCACGGTGATGTCCGGATCTCCGGCCGGAGCGGAAATGATAACTTTACGGGCACCGGCAGCCAGATGTTTGGAAGCGCCTTCACGATCGCGAAACAAACCGGTGCATTCGGCTACAATATCCACATCCAGCTTGCGCCAGTCGATTTTATCGGGCTCTTTGATGGACCGGATGGCAACCGAATTGCCGTTAAGCTGCAGCTGGTCATTTTGAGCGGTAATATCTGTCTCAAACCTGCCGTGAACAGAATCATATTTAAGTAAATGGGCGATCGTGGCACTATCGGCAAGGTCATTAATCGCGACGACTTCAACCTCAGGGTGGTTCCATGCTGCGCGAAAGACCAGACGCCCAATCCTGCCAAATCCATTAATACCGACTTTTACTGTCATAGGTGCTCCTTTAAGTGTTTTACCATCACCAGTGCATCTTCACCGGTCTCGGGATAGTAACGGGGTCTTCTACCCAGCAACTGAAATCCCGACTTCCGATAAAGGGCGATGGCCGCTTTATTAGTGGGACGTACTTCGATGAAAACTGAATATACTTTTTTCTGTTTGGCCAACCTGAAGCATTGCTGAAGCAGCCATGTGGCCACGCCTCTGTCTTGAAATTCCTGCGCGACCGCAATACGCAGGATATGCATTTCGGTCAATAGGATTCGTAAAAATACGTAAGCGATGATTTCCATGCCGTGATCAACCAACTGCGTTTTGACTGCATAACTGTAAGCATTGTCGCAGGCAAATTCTTCTAAGAATGATTTTCGGTGCCAGGGCCGATTAAACGCAGAGTGGTCGATGGTGAGGATTTTGTCTATATCCTGGGGAGTTATGGCTTCCAGATGCCAATCCGGCATTGACTAACTCCGCTTATTCCCTTTTAAAATACTGCTCGCCAGCGAAATACTCTTTTTACCGAACTCCTCCAGTTTGACGGCCAGCTTGTCGAGCTCCATTTTTTTCCGAATATTGTCGGCTTGAATCAAAATGGGGAGGTTGACGCCGGAAATGACCTCAATATGTCCTTCTTCCAAAAACGAATAGCTTAAATTCGACGGTGTTCCGCCAAACATGTCGGTCAATATCAGCACACCATCTTCTGAACTTACTGATTGTATACCTTCGGAAATTTTTGCGCGCAGCACCTCTGCGCTTTCATTCAAATCAATTGATACGGATACCAGCGCTTCGGGCCTTTTGCCGATAATAAATTCAGCGGCTTCAATGAGCGCATCCCCTAATTGGCTATGCGTTACGATTACAATACCGATCATAAATTACCTTTCAAAAACGCTTCAAACATCAATAATGGCTTTTAAGATATATTCAAGTTAGCAGCTGTCCAACTTTTGGTTGGCGAGTTTTTTCGTTGAGCCAGTTGAGCCCGTTAAAAAAGGAATAATGCCTGTTTTTATTAACCGGTAAACGGGCCAACGGGCAACGGGCTTAACCCTTCACCCTGACTGATCTATATCCCGATGTACAATTTCGGTCTGATTTCTGGTTTTTCGAATGTGATCAAAGATGGTGCGCCCAATGGTTACGGACCGGTGCCGACCGCCGGTGCAACCGATGGCAACCGTTAAATAAGCTTTGCCTTCTTTTTCATACATTGGGATTAAATAGTCAAGCAGATCCAGGTATTTATTGAGAAAAACGCGGGTGTCTTCATGGCTTAATATAAAATCTTGAATTTTAGAGTCCTCGCCATCCAGATGTTTCAATTCTGAAACGAAATAGGGATTGATCAGAAAGCGCACATCAATGACGAGATCGGCGTCGAGCGGCACACCATGTTTAAAACCGAAGGAAACAATCTGAATCCGCATGGCGCCAATTTTTTTACTTTTGCGGGCAACCTCTGAAATTTTTAATTTGAGTTCATGAACATTGTAATTGGAGGTGTCGATGATTTTATCGGAAACCGCGCGCAGATCTTCCAACTGTTGTCTTTCGGTCCGGATACCTTCTAAAAGACTTTTGCCCTGTGAAAGGGGATGTTGCCTTCGCGTGGCGCTGTAACGCTGGACCAGAACATCTTCTTTGGCCTCAAGAAAAAGGATTTCAAACTGATACCTCTTTTTTTTGAGAGATTTAAAAATCTTGCTGTATTTTGAAAGAAACCCCTTTTCCCGCAAGTCCATTACCAGCCCAATCCCGGCGATTTCTGTATTGCTTTCAATAGGTAATTGGAGAAATTTGGGAAGGAGGGCGACCGGCATATTGTCAACGCAATAAAAACCGGCATCTTCTAAGGCCGCCATGGCCGTACTTTTCCCGGAACCCGCTAGGCCTGTAATAATGATGATGGGTAAATGTTTCACTATTCTGATTTGATTAATGAGCGATAAGGCCTAAAATTCTTCATCCTCTTCTTTTATAATCTCGAATATTTCTTGGCGATCAGCCGCATTCAGCAGACGTTATTTGAAGTTATCATTTTTTAAAATTCTTGAAATTCGGGCTAAAAGCTTTAAATGAAGACCGGTTG
>JASFIX010000588.1:0-3334 GCA_050122435.1 Desulfobacterales bacterium | reverse complement strand
AAACCATCGATGTGAATGAATTATCCCAGCTCTAACCCTCCTAAATTGAGCGTTTCAAATTGAAAATTTTAGGATCACATCTTTAGACCGAAATTCTTCAGGGTCTGCTTCAATGGCCGACCGAATAAAAAATCTAGCATCTCCATGTCCAATCCGCCTCGAGATACCACCAATTTCCGAATTTCATTATCAAATTGAATGATCTCCGCCAGTTTCTGCCGGGCTTCACCTCCGCTGCCGCTGTTTATTTCTTTCACCAGTTTCTGAATGGTTTCGTAATTGCAGCGCTCCTGATGGTCTTTAATTAGACCCCACAGCCCTTCGATATCAGAGATCAGGTCTTCGCGCTTCAGGCGCTTTCGGTCATAAAGCTCCTCAAGCGCTCTAGTGTCCCAACATTTAAGGGCGCGACATTCAATCGGCCGGTCTTCGTAGACGGTACATTCATTTTGCTTTTCATCAAAAAAAATACAGGTCCAGCTTTCACCTTTGCCTTTTATCTTAATCACATCGGAACTGACCGGCTCCAGGCACTGTTTGACATTATTATAAGCCATTTCACCCTTGCGGATGGTATAGAGATATTTTGAATGGATCACGCCCTTTTCAATCAGCGCCTTATCCTCCTGATGAAATGACGGCCCGCCCTTCTTGCAGCAAGTGCCGCAACGACGGCACTCTGATATGGGTTCTTCCTTCCCGTCTTTTTTCGCTGCCCTGGACGCCTCATTTTTATTTAGGGAACCTGTACCTGTGTTCATAGTGAAAATATATCAAAGTGAACGCTAATTCACAATTTTATTTGAAATGTATAAAAATGGGTATTTGATAAACCAAAGGATTTGCATTATCATAATGATGAATTCGTTTAAAGATTTAACCCTAAGGTTTCCAGATTCTCATGTCGCAAACCCGTCAGAAAATAAAAAATTTGATCCTGCATGTCGAACAGCTCAAGGAAAAAGAATTTTACAACGAGTTTGAAGAAAATCCGCAGGTCTTTCCGATAATCGCCGAAATAGTTAAAAACCGGGAGTGCGAATTCCTCAAGCCTTTAAATATCCGGTTGAAGGCATTTAGAATCAGAGAGCTTTTCGAGGTGCAGGGAACATTCCGGACCAGTGTCCGACTGCCCTGCAGCCGCTGCCTGAAAGATTTTGATACCCCATTGGCGTCC
The DNA here is from genome assembly GCA_050122435.1 of Desulfobacterales bacterium. Classification (GTDB taxonomy): domain Bacteria; phylum Desulfobacterota; class Desulfobacteria; order Desulfobacterales; family JAHEIW01; genus JAHEIW01. The sequence goes on along the minus strand of JASFIX010000588.1, from coordinate 2,157 downwards.
GATTTTGAGTTAACCTACACGAAAGAGGTGCCGGGTCTGATGGATGTCTTCGAAGATGAAGAGATTGAGTTAAGAGTAGAGGAAATCGGGATGTTCTATTTCAAAGGAGAAGAGATCAATCTTCAGCATGGGATCCAGGAACAGGTCGTGATGGCATTTCCCCTGCAGCCATTGTGCGATAAAAACTGCAAGGGTCTGTGCCCGAATTGCGGATCAAATCTCAACCAGGAAGATTGCAATTGTAAGCAGGAGCCCAGCACCAACAAATTTGCTGCTCTTAAAGATTTAAAGCTGGATAAAGCGTAAAACCCGAACCATGAGAGATGCGCCAACTGTCCTTTATTACCACGAAAGCACGAAGAACTCGAAAGAATAAGCAGAGAAATATATTTGATTTCATGATTTTATAATTTCGTGTTTTCGTGATCATATTTCTATTTTATCAGAAAAGGCCAAAATTCCGATCATAAGATACTAAACCATTTTTCGATAAGGACGCATGACGGATTCCCAAAAATATTCAAGAAAAATCCTGCGGCATCCGGGTAAATTTATGTGGCGGGTGCTGAAGGGGTTTAAGCGCAATCAGGGATTACTTCTTTCGGGAGGGGTTGCCTACAATTCTCTGCTGTCAATTATCCCCATGCTGGCACTGATTTTAATCGGGCTTTCGCAATTTATCGAGCAGGAAAAATTATTGCAAATCATCGTAAAAGAATTGGAATTAATCGTCCCCGGTCACGCCGAAAAAATAGCAGATGAAGTGAGGGCCCTATTTCGATATCGTCAGTTTGTCGGCATTATCGGCATCGGTGTCATGCTGTTTTTCAGCTCCATGGCCTTTACCATGCTGGAAAACGCTATGTCGGTCATTTTTTACCACCGCATCAAAACCCACCGGCGCCATTTTCTGATCTCCGCCATCATCCCCTACGTCTACATGATTTTAATGGGGATTGGTATAGTGATCGTAACAATCATTACCGGTGTGCTGGACTCGATCGAAGGCGAAACGCTGACCATTCTCGGCAAAAGTTTTAGTCTCGCATGGGCTTCACAGATCGGGCTTTACCTGGTGGGACTCGTCGGGTTGATATTAATGCTGTCGTCATTGTATCTCGTCATGCCGGTTGGACAAATCACCATCCGTCACGCACTGCTGGGCGGGACCACCGCCGCCATTCTTTGGGAGATCACCCGGTATGTGCTGGTCTGGTATTTCGCCAAACTTTCCCTGGTCAGTGTCATATACGGATCATTTGCCACCGCAGTGGTAATACTGCTCAGTATCGAAATCGCCTCAATTATCTTCCTTTTGGGCGCCCAGGTGATCGCCGAATTCGAACGCGCCACCGAGGAGTTGGCACGGGCTGAAAAAAAAATACCAGAGGCCGAATAGCCCATCACTTCCAGAACCAAAATTTGCGGCTGTAAACCTCCACGGAGCTACCCTTAATTGGCGCAACCAGATTAACTGTTGACTTGCCAAACGATTGTTATTACCTTCCCAACTAAACGAACCAACCTCCAGAAGACTGAAAACAAATCCGATTTATATAAACTTGAGCCAATCAATTTTCTTCTTTGAAAAAAGGAGTGAAAATGCGGTCTTCAAACTTTCGAATCCAATTGAAACGAGCAACCATCTGTTTTTTGGCTGTCCTGCTTTTCGGTGTGTTTTATGGCTGCAGTGAAAAAAACGAGTACGTCGAACCGCCGGCACCGGAAGTAACTGTCAGCAAACCGCAGGTAAAAAATGTAACCGACTACCTGGAATTTACCGGGACCACCAAAGCAGTCGAAGAAATCGAGATTCGCGCACGGGTGGAGGGATTTTTAGAAGGCGTGCACTTTGAAGACGGCGATTATGTTAGCAAAGATCAGTTGCTTTTCACGATCGATCCCGCGCCGTTTAAAGCCGCGGTAAAACAGGCGGAGGGTCGGCTTGCAAAGCACCGCGCCCAGCTAGAGCGTGCTAAAAAGGAATACCAGCGGAACCTGAATCTGTTTAAGCAAAGCGCTGCTTCTGAGGCCAATGTCGTCAAGTGGAAAAGTGATATGGAAGAATCCAGGGGTACCGTGATCTCGTCCGAGGCCGCGTTGGACAATGCCCGCCTAAATCTGAGTTACTGCACCATCCGCTCGCCCATCAACGGG
>JASFIX010000587.1:0-3339 GCA_050122435.1 Desulfobacterales bacterium | reverse complement strand
CTTAAAAGGGGTTGCGGCCTATGAGCAATTGTTGCAATCCGGATCAACTGAATATGAATTTCCGGACCTGGATGAAAACACCAAAGCCACAACCTTTTACACCACCGGTACCACCGGCAATCCAAAAGGGGTTCATTTTTCCCACCGACAGTTGATGCTGCACACCCTTGGAGTGAGCATCGTTTCCGGCTGCTATCACACGATCGGACGGTTTCGATCAAATGATGTCTATATGCCGCTAACACCTATGTTTCATGTCCATGCCTGGGGATTTCCCTATGTAGCCACATTGTTGGGGGCAAAACAGGTTTATCCCGGGCGTTACGAGCCGGAGAAACTCTTAAAGTTAATCGAAAAGGAAGGGGTCACCTATTCGCACTGCGTGCCCACCATTTTACAGATGCTTTTAAACTGCCCGACCATAAACCAGGTGGATCTGTCCAACTGGAAGGTTACAATCGGCGGTGCCCGACTGCCAAAGGGTTTGGCGCGGAGCGCAAAAGATCTCGGCATCGAGATTCATGCCGGCTACGGCATGTCGGAAACCTGTCCCGTCATCAGCACCGCAACCCCGATGGAGCACATGCTCGACTGGGAAGACGATGCCTTGCTGGACATTATCATCAAAACCGGACGCCCGCTTCCACTGGTAGAATTTGAGGTTTTCGATGCGCGCGAAAAAGCCGTGCCCCACGACGGTCAATCAACGGGTGAAGTGGTCATGCGGGCTCCCTGGCTGACCGAAAGCTATTTCAAAGAACCGGATAAGACAAAGGAGTTGTGGCGCAACGGCTGGCTGCATAGCGGTGACGTGGGATATATTGATGAAGAAGGTTACCTGCAGATTACCGACCGGATCAAAGATGTCATCAAAAGCGGCGGGGAATGGATATCATCTTTGGACCTGGAAAACCTGATGAGTCAGCATGAGGCGGTGCTGGAATCGGCCGCCATCGGCGTAGCGGATGAAAAGTGGGGAGAGCGGCCCTTGATGATTGTGACCTTGAAGCCAGATTATAAAGGCAAGGTGACGGCCGAAGATTTTAAAAACTTTATGCAACAATTTGCAGAAGAAGGAAAACTCCCTAGATACGGCGTACCGGATCGATACGAATTTGTGGATGAGATTCCGAAAACCAGTGTGGGGAAATTGGATAAAAAGGAATTAAGAAGAAATTATCAGAGATAATTTCTGTTATTTCTGGCAATCCGCATTAACTTGAGGTCAACGGGTTGCTTTGTTTTGCGTGCTCGGTTCAGGCAATCGCATCAGGACTTTAAGCAAGGTATTTTAAGGCTGGATTTAAGGAGAGGATTATGGCAATTGATGGGCGGCTTAAGGGCAAGGTGGCGATTATCACCGGGGCGGCCAGCGGCATCGGCAAAGCCACCGCCGTTTTATTTGCAAAAGAAGGTGCCGGGCTCGCACTGGCGGATATTGATGCAGCGGGATTAAAAGAAGTTGCGAACCACATTGCTGAAACCGGTGGGAAAGCGATCACAAAGAAAACAGACATGTCTAATGAAAAAGAGGTTCAGGCGCTGCTCGCGCGTGCTTTAAAAGCCTATGCAACCGTCGATATTGTTTGCAACATTGCCGGTGTGGCCGGAGATCTGGCAGGCCTCGACCAGCAGGATAAAAAAGTCTGGCAGCGCGTTTATGATGTGAATGTAATGGGTGCGGTATATACCACCAAACATGTTTGCCGGCATATGCAGGGGAGAAAATCAGGTGCCATCGTAAATGTTTCATCGGTTGCCGGCATTCGATCCGGCGCCGGCGGAAATGCTTACAGCGCCAGCAAAGCCGCGCTCATTAATTTTACGCAGACGTCGGCCTGCGATCTGGGCGGGTATAATATTCGGATTAATGCCGTTTGCCCCGGTCTGATCGAAACCGGAATGACTAAATCGATTTTCGATTATGCCAGGAAAAGCGGCAAAGCGCATAAACTGGGCAGCCGCTGTGAATTGAGGCGATACGGCAGACCTGAAGAGGTGGCCCATGTCATCCTGTTTCTGGCCAGCGATGAAGCCAGCTATGTGACCGGGCAGGCGCTTCCGGTAGACGGCGGTAATACGGCATCATTAAATTTACCCGGCATGAAAGTTTAGAACTGGCTTCTCATCCCTGGAGACAAAGAAAATGACAAAAGCCAAGGCAAACGGCATTCAGATTGAATACGACACTTTTGGGAAACCCGGCGAGCCTCCATTGCTTTTAATTTTGGGCATGGCCTGCCAGCTGATTCACTGGGATGAGGCCTTGTGTGAACAACTGGCGCGGCGAGGCCATTATGTGATCCGATTTGATAACCGCGATACGGGCCTTTCAACCCGATTGGCAGAAGACGGCATACCCGATATCGGGAAAATCATCGAAGCCCAGCTGAAGGGTGAGGAGATCAGACCTCCCTATACGTTTGAAGACATGGCCAACGATGCGGTCGGGCTGCTGGATGCTCTAGGCATCGAAAAGGCCCATATCTGCGGCATATCAATGGGAGGCATGATTGCCCAGACTATGGTACTGAATCATCAGCAGCGGGTATTAAGCCTTATCTCGATATACAGCTATACGGGCAACCCCGCGCTTCCGCCGCCGACACCCGAGGCATTGGAATACCTGGTCGCGCCGCCACCCATGGAACGCGAAGCCAACATTACCTATACCCTTGATGTGTGGCGCGCATTTTCAGGGAAAGGCTTTCCCTTGGATGAGGATTGGCACAGAAAAATCGCGGCCCAGGCTTATGACCGCGCCTTTTACCCCGAAGGGGTGGCGCGTCAGATGGCGGCCGTCTTAACGCAAAAAAACCGGAAACCCGGACTGGGTTCGGTCTCCGTGCCCACACTGGTGATTCATGGAGACGATGATCCGCTGGTGCCGATCGAGGCTGGCAAAGATACGGCTGAAGCAATACCGGGGGCTGAGCTGATGATCATTGAAGGTATGGGGCATGATCTGCCGCATGCTGGAAATGGGGCCTGGTCGCAGATTGTCGATGCGATAGCAAATCACACTCAAAAAATTTGCACCTGATATTAAAATAATGTTTTGAACGAGGAGGCCTTATGGAACTGCAGGAAGCCGTACTCGGCCGGCGCAGCATTCGTCAATTTCTACCCAAGCCCGTATCAGACGATTTGATAAAAGATCTTATTGATAAATCCCTTTGGTCGCCTTCCTGGGGCAACACCCAGCCATGGGAGATTGTCGTGGGAACCGGTGAGTCTTTAGCAGAATTTAAAAAGAAAAATCGGGACGCATTTTTAGAAGGCAGGTCGTCGACCACCGATATCCCCATGCCTCAGGTTTGGCCCGATCCTAATAAATTG
>JASFIX010000586.1:0-3339 GCA_050122435.1 Desulfobacterales bacterium | reverse complement strand
TATCGAAGCCGGCACATCCGGACCAAACAATTCCCGGCTGAATGTCACGTGCACCTCCAACATCTGGATGCCGCAAGCAACCGCTGCCAGCCCGGGATAAATCGTTCCGGAATGATCCGAAAGACCGACTGCACAGTCATAGCGTTCGCGAAATTCTGAGATGAGGTTAAGGCCAATTTTTTCCGGCGGGCAGGGATAAGCTGTCGTGCATTGGAGAACAATTAAGGGGACCCTTCCGGCCTTGATACACTCCACCGCAAAGTCGATTTCGTTCAAAGGGCTCATACCGGTGGAAAGGATCACCGGCAATCCGGTCGCCAGCATCCGATCCAGCAGAGGGATGTTGGCTGTTTCGCCCGATGCTACCTTCCAGGCCGCCACACCTAATCGTCTTAAAAGCTCTAGCGCATCGACGGAAAATGGGGAGCTTAGAAAAATGAGACCGCGTTCATCGGCATGTTGTTTCAACCCGAGCCACTGCTCTTCTGTGAATTCCATACGCTTCCAGTAATCATAACGCGTGGCATCCTGTTGGCTGAATTTTGTACGCCAGGGTTCCTGCGGGGTACTTTCCGCATCAGCGATGTGGGTTTGAAATTTGATCGCATCAGCACCGGCACTCGCAATAGCGTCGATAAAGGCATGGGCCATCCCTAAGCTCCCGTCATGAGCCTGAGCCACTTCAGCCACAATTAAACAGGGTTTTCCTTCTCCGACGGCTTTATTGCCGATTTTAAAACGCATAGACATTATATAATTCCAGCACCGTGCATTGGTGTGCATGCCTTCAGTGTTAATGGGGGCACCTATTTTCGCAGATTTACCCCGGTTGAATTTCCTCTGAGGGTCGCTAAGCGGCATTCAACAGGGCAAGCACAGATTTGGTTTGGCTTTTACCATAGTTTTCAGGTCTTTGATCATCTGTGTCCATCTTCGTCCTGCACGGATGTCATTTATGGCTATCCTTGTCCTTTTTCCGGACTAATTTTAAACATCACGTTGGAGAGTTGCTCAACTTTCAATTTTCGTTTATTACCGAGTAATTGTTGAAATTGCAACAGCTTGGCGCTCAGCGCCTCGGACGAAATGCCCGGGTAGCGATGGCGCTGAAATTCTGGGCGATTATGAGACCCCGGAAGACTTGATTTTATCCATTTTGCAAGGTGCAGTCCTCGTGTTACACCCCAGCGTTCAATCCTATTTTTTAGTGATAAGCTATTGTTATTTTTTAGATTATCCGAAATTGTTTCGATTACATCGATCATACGTTCACATGCCAGCGGTCCTTCCTGGGCCGCCAGATATTGTTTTTTTAAAGCCTGCCGTTCATCCCCATCGGCTGCGCCGATTTCCCCGTTCAAAATTTTTTGGAGAAAGTCCTTCAACTGTCTGAGATCAAAACATTGATGACTGATCTTATTCGGTAAAACGTAGAAACCATAATCGTAATCTTCATTGACCGTCGCCCGGTAGGTGATGGCGGGAACACCCATCATATAAGCCTCTACACCTGTTGTGCAGCCGTTGTGAATGACGGCTTTGGTGGCCATTAGCCACGGAACCACGTTGCCATCGTTGGTCACATGCACCCGTTCACACCGAGACGCGATTTTACTGTAATCCCCATGATTTTCGGTTGGATGCGGCCGGACAATGATATTGTAACCGGGAAAGGCTTTCTCTAATTCGGGTATCAGTTGTTTAAATTGCTCGAAGACCGCCTGTTTGTGATCCCGCAGACCTTCAGCATACTCCCGACTCATACCGCGTGCCGCCCGCCCGAATTCCGCTTTTTTGCCCGGCTTTTTCACCGGCTTAAAAAGATTCATGTCCGGACCATAGGCATTGACGTGATTAAAATTTGTGTTGATCAAAATGAAGTCACCATATTTTCTGCGAATCTGCCTGACTTCTTGTTCATAAAAAGTCCGCAGCCCCGGTCGCAACATGTCGCTGCGCGGATTGCCGGTGATGTGGATCGGGATGTTTTTTGGCAAATGCGCATATCGACGCCACAGTTCGGCGTTATCCTGCCCCCAGGCAAAAAGATGAGATACATACCGAATCGAGCGCGGATCCAGTCGGCGGGAAAAATACGTTTCGGCCGGAAGATGCACCAGTGCCTCCTCATCCCAGGTTACAATTTCATGACCGAACTTTTTGGCCACTCGGAAAAACAGCAGGCTGCGAACCGTCATGCTTTTGGAAAGGTAGATGCTGCGCGGAAACATGTCGATGTTAAATTCCATTTCCCTGCGAGATCCGATCACCGATGAGAATCCGCGCTCAGATGCAATACAGGCCAGCAGCAGTTTGGGGTCCAACTCCCGCACCTGGTTTTCAACAGGGATTAAGAGCAACAATTTTTTTCCCGACATACCGCTTATGAAACCTCCGCTCGATATCCCGATATGTAAAACATCAATGACCCAAAGCGTTTTCTAATAATTTAAACTTTTTAAGTTAATCTTATTCATAATTATTGTCAAGCAAACTTAGCATGTGTAAAGTTTTTGCTTTTAGCATTATTGTAAATCGAAACCCAGGTCTGCCCAGGTCTGCATAGAATAGAGCCCTTGCATATAATTTGAGAATGATTTAATAATTTATCAACGATCTATCTATGTTATTCAATTTGCATCAGACAATCGCTAAATAGCTTTACCCACGTGACCTCTGGCATCAAAAATGACAGGAAACAACAGACGCGGGTTTAAATTCATGTCCCGGCTAAAGCCATAATTGAATTAAATGGAACCAAAACTTTTTATTGTTATTGGTACCAGGAACCGAAAAAAATCCTGAAAAAATGTTTGAACGCTTTGGTCGGAAGGATCAAAACGAAACATCAGATCATTGTCATCGATGCCGGATCGACCGATGGTACAATCCAATATCTTAAAAATATTCCAGAAATCCATCTTATCTGTGATGGAAAGCCCATCGGCCAGGCGCAGAGCTTTATTCGTGTTTTTCGATCTTTGAAAGGTCAGTTCAACGGTTGAGTGACGATAATGTCATAAAACCAGGTGTTTTCGATCAAGCAATCGATATTTTAGAGGAAAACGCAGATATTGGCTTAATAGCGCTGAAAGTTAAAGATGTTAAAAGCCCATATACAAATGAAACTTACATAGGCGGGATTCATGATACCGGCATACTGAAATGCAATCAAGGAATTATACGGACCCAATTACTTAGAAAAATACGTTATTTTGATGAATCTTTTAAAAAATATGGTATTAATCCCGATTTAACGGCGAAAGTTTTATTGTTTGGCTTCAAGGTGGTCTTTACCAAAGGGGTGGCAATCGAACATCACAGAGATTACGAATCAAA
>JASFIX010000585.1:0-3343 GCA_050122435.1 Desulfobacterales bacterium | reverse complement strand
TTCAGGATTCATGGTGGTTTCCCACAGTTGGTCCGGATTCATTTCACCCAAACCTTTATAGCGCTGGATGGTTAATCCTTTCTTACCATCCCGCATGAAGATATCCAGCAGTCCAAATTTATTTTGGGCTATTTGGGGCTCGTCTGTTTTTTCTTTTTCTTTGTAAGAAACCTCAAACGGCGGAAAATCATATTTGAGAATATTTTTACCAAGGTTCAAGCATTTTTGAAAATCATTTGAATAGACCAACCCACGGCCAATTCTTACCGAACCGGAAGATTTTCCGGTTGGCTCGTGCAGAAGTGTATCGGCTTCTTCGTCACTGTTGGCCTTAACCGTCATTTCAAAGACACTGCGTTCATCGCTGAATTTTAATTCTTCCACAACATAGCCATTTTTAATCAATTTTTCCCGCAATTTGGTCATTCGTTTTTCGTTCTGCAAAACGGCTTTATTGGCAACGTTTTCTTTGACCAGCAGTTCGGCGAGATCGGTTGGAATACCGCGGTTTTCCAGGCGAGCCAGTGCTAAAAAATATTCCGATATACTGGTGATAAACATAAACAAGTTATGACCGGATAATTCATTCTTTTCTTTTTTAAATTTCAAAAGGCGGTCGCTACAAATCTTTTTAAGAACAAAATCATTTAATTCGGATTCATTGTTGAGGTATTTTTCACTCTTTTTGCCTTTGCCGATTTTAAACAAGGGGGGTTGCGCAATATATAAATAGCCTCTGTCAACCATCTCGGGCATCTGCCGGTAAAAGAAAGTGAGCAGAAGGGTTCGGATGTGAGAGCCGTCTACATCGGCATCGGTCATGATAATCACTTTATGGTACTTTATTTTTTCAATATTATATTCTTCTTTTCCGACACCGGTTCCCAGAGCGGTAATAATGTTTTTGATTTCCTCGCTGCGTAAAATTTTATCAAAACGAGCCTTTTCGACATTTAAGATTTTGCCTTTCAGTGGCAGGATGGCCTGGTATTTCCGGTCCCTGGCTTGTTTGGCGGAGCCGCCGGCCGAATCACCCTCGACAATAAACAACTCCCGCTCTGCAGGGTCTAAAGATTGACATTCTGCCAGTTTGCCGGGAAGGGTGGCGTCTACCAGGGCACCTTTGCTTCTGGCCATATCACGTGCCCGCTTGGCGGCATCCCGCGCCCGGGCGGCATCCACCCCTTTGGCGATGATCTTTTTGGCAACCGAAGGATTTTCCTCAAAAAAGGTGCTTAATTTTTCATTGACCAGCGATTCGACGATTCCTTTAACCTCGCTGTTTCCCAGTTTGGTCTTGGTCTGGCCCTCAAACTGTGGATTGGTGATACGTACACTGATAATTGCGGTCATTCCTTCACGAACATCGTCACCGGTAATTTTCACCTTCAAATTCTTGGGCAGGTTGCCGTTGCTGGCATATTGATTGATGGCGCGGGTCAAACCGGCCTTAAATCCGATTAGATGAAAACCACCTTCGGTGGTATTAATGTTGTTGGCAAATGAAAAAATCTTTTCGCTATAGGTATCATTGTACTGGATGGCAACTTCTATCTCGATATCATTCTTGGTGCCTTCCATAAAGATCGGCTTTTTGTGGAGCGGTGTATGTCGCCGGTTAATGTGTTTAACAAAATCGACGATGCCGCCTTTGTGAAAAAACTCTTCTTTGGTATCGGTGCGTTCATCTTCAATGATTATTTTCAGACCCTTGTTTAAAAAGGCGAGTTCTTTCAGTCGCCTCACCAAAACCTCGTAACTGAATTCGGTGACTTCGAATATCTCCGGATCCGGAACGAAGTGAACCTTGGTACCGTTTTTGCGGGTTTTTCCTTTTTGCGTTAATTTACAGGTTTTTTTACCCTGCTCATATGATTGATAATAAACTTTTCCTTCTGTAAATATCTCAACTTCCAGAAAACTGGAAAGCGCATTAACAACCGAAACACCTACACCATGAAGTCCACCGGATACTTTATAGGAGTGATTGTCGAATTTACCCCCGGCATGCAATTTGGTCATAACAACTTCAACCGCTGGTATTTTTTCTTTCTTATGAATACCCACCGGTATTCCTCGACCGTTGTCTATCACAGTAACACTGTTGTCGTCATGAATAATGACGTTGATTTTACTGCAATAGCCTGCCATGGCTTCATCGATGCTGTTATCCACAACCTCATAAACCAGATGGTGCAAACCGGCAGAATCCACATTACCAATGTACATTGCCGGCCTTTTGCGGACCGCCTCCAGGCCTTCCAATACCTTAATGTTGTCTTCTGTATAATTGTTGGGTTTTGTTTTTGTGTTCATATTCTCATCGGCATTATTACGCTTAAATAGGTTTTATCTTTTTCACCCTCTATTAAACAGGGCTTTTCCTCATCAACAATATTGAGAATGACGTTATCGTCATCAATCACATTTAACGTTTCTATAAAAAATTTAGGGTTGAACATAACGGTAATGGTATCGCCGCTATACTCTATTTCCATATCTTCTTTAGATTCTCCGATATCGGGATTGGTTGAAGTGATGACCAGTTGGTTTTTTTCAAAATTAAATATGACACCTTTATAATCTTCCGAGCTGAGTATAGACATGCGTCGGAGCATCATTAAAAATAACTGCCGGTCAAATGTAACGGAATATCCTCCTTTTTTTACAATGATATCGCCATATTCCGGGAAATCACCCTCTAATAATAGTATGATTAATGTCTCTGAATCTTTTTGAACAATAAAATTGTTTTCTTTAAAACCGATTTTTACCAAGCCCTCATTATCCAGGAACTTACCCACTTCAACAAGTCCCTTTTTAGGAATCATCACACTTTCTCCGGGCGGCAGGTTGGCATCCTTGTCAAATAAGGTATCCACTTTTGAAAGACGGCTGCCATCGGTTGAGACAAAGCGAAAAAATTTATTTTTTTCCTCCTCAATACGCTCAGCATAAACACCAATAATATGTGCCCGTTTATCATCGGTTGCTCCGCTGACAATTACTGAGCGTTCAATCATTTTGGCCAGCGATATCGAGTCGATTTCAAAGAATTCAACGGCTTCTATTTTTGGAATTTCAGGAAAATCATCCGGATTCAAACCAACGATGTGATATTCAACCTTTTGATTGCCAATCTCGATCCAGTGATTTTCAACTTCATTTAGAAAAACATCTTCACTTGGAAAATCTTTGACAATTTCATAAAATTTTCTGGCGTTTATAGCGATGTTACCTTCTTTTTCCACATCTGCCGGATAAAATCCTTCAAAACCGGTTTCGAGGTCTGTAGCTGAAATCGACAGACCCTTTTTGTCCGCCTTTATTAAAATATTGGTGG
>JASFIX010000584.1:0-3349 GCA_050122435.1 Desulfobacterales bacterium | reverse complement strand
AATCGCCTCTTCATGTTTCCTCTTAGCCAAATAAATACAACCCAACAAAAGATGTGCTAGATCAAGAGAATTGTTCAAAACAAGAGCTTTCTCAGCATTTTTTTCAGCTTCCTCAAGAGGTTGTAATGGAGACTTGTTCCACCCATACCAGAAATCGACAATATGCGTCCAACCTAGCAAGGCGTAAGGTGACGCTGAAGCGTTATCTATGTTGATAGCCTCATAAAAAAAATGCCTTGCCTGATTATTATCTTTTTCGTTGAGGCGGTAAAAGCACTCAACTGCTCGCATTTGTTTATCAAAAGCTTGGATATTTTTTGTATCTCCCTCCCACAGACGTGCCTGCTCTCCAGAGGTCAACTTTATCTGCATGGCATACATGAGATTTAATGCTATTTCATCCTGCAGAACAAATATATCTGCAAGGTCTCTATCATAATTCTCTGACCATACGTGATAATCGGTAGCTGCATCTATTAGCTGAGCTGTTATCCGTACCCTGTCTCCAACCCTTTGGACACTGCCCTCAAGGATGTATCTGACTCCCAGTTCATGCGCAATCTGTTTGATGCTGATTGCTTTCCCCTTGTAGGCAAAACTTGAGTTTCGTGCGATCACGAACAGGTGCGATACTTTGCATAGCCCATTGATGATTTGTTCAGTCAGCCCATCGCTGAAATACTCTTGCTCAGGATCACCACTCATGTTGTTAAAGGGCAAAACGGCAATGGACGGTTTGTCCGGTAACTCAAGAGGTTCCTCCACCAAAGACTTTGGTGATGAAGATTCTAACAGAACTTTGTACACTCGCACCGGTTTCTTGATATTCTTGACTTCATGTTCACCAAGGTATTCATATTCGAATTCAAGTTTATCATGCACGTGGTCATATGTGTTTCGAGATATGCTGACTCCACCCGGTTCAGCAATACCCTCAATCCTTGCGGCAATGTTGACACCACTCCCATAGATGCGATCTCCATCCTGCACGACATCACCGATATTAACCCCGATACGAAATTCCAATTTTTTATCATCTGAACGACCTTCATTCTTTTTTTTAAGTACCTTCTGTATTTCCACAGAACACTCTACCGCATCTACAGCGCTGGAAAATTCAGCCAGTAAATTGTCACCGGAAGCATCAACAACACGTCCTGTGTATTCCTCTATCTTTGCTGACATGATGCTGCGATATTCTTTCAGCGTTTGGATTGTAAAGGCTTCGTCATCGGCCATGAGGAGACTATAGCCTTTTACATCAGCAGAAAGAATGGCGCTTAGTTTTCGAGTGGCTTTTTGCGTAGAGACCATTGGATCACCTTCATTCAAATTCGTTGAGGGTTAAAGAAGATGATACGTCAATGAAAGATAAGAACAAGTCAAGAACTGGATCGACTCAAATGTAGATAAAGATGCTCAGGCTCAGATCAGGTATGATTTAAGTGTGTTATAAAACTAATACACAATTTAAAGGGACGGGTCAACAGATGCGGAATCTAAAGGCTGTTATATGGTATATCTATGCTGAAGCCCAAAAATTATTGAAGTACTGAAATATTGTAGTGGTTAACAGTTGGGCAGCATTTCCCAAAAAATATTCCTATGTTACCCGATTTATCCTGATTTGCCCAAAAATACGTTGAATTAAACAAGTATCTGAATTAAATAAAAAATTCAGGATCGTACCGAGATTTATCAGGAAAAATTTTTAGTGCAATGAATAACAAATCTAAAAATACATTTCGTAAGATCGCATTGATCTCAACCCCATGGCCACTTTACAGTCGTCCTTCCATTCAACTGGGATCGTTAAAGTCGTTTTTACGTGCCCGGATCCCGGAACTGAAAATTGACGCTTTTCACTTTTACCTGTCCGTTGCCGAAGCCATCGGTTATCGACTTTACCATGAAATTTCAGAGCGCTCCTGGCTGGCAGAAAGTGTGTATGCCGCCCTGCTGTATCCAGCGCGTATCAAAGAGATCGAAACCCTGTTTCGCAAGGAAGCGTCCTCAAAAACCAAACTACGTGAAATCAAGTTCAAGACCTTAACCAATCGAATTAAAGCGGCAACAGATGCGTTTATTGGCAGTCAAAATTGGCAGGCTTATGGGTTGCTGGGTTTTACGATCTCGCTCTGCCAGCTGACATCCGCACTTTATGTGATCAAACGTATCAAAAAAAAATTTCCCAACCTGTTGATCGTCGTCGGGGGCGCCTTAACCCCGGGGATTGCCGCGCCCGGTATTCTGAAACACTTCCCGGAAGTGGATGTTGTCGTAAATGGCGAAGGCGAATTGCCTTTATATCAGATTATGGACCATCTCAGACAAACACCACCCGATTTGGATTTATCAAATATTCAGGGAGTTTTCACCCGGTTAAGTGAAACGCAGCAATCCGATTCGGCTTCCTTCTCGCAGCTAAAGGCGTTGGATGAGCTAGCGGCTCCGGATTACGATGATTATTTTAAATTGCTCAAAGCATTTGATGCGGACAAGTCCTTCTTCCTTACCCTGCCCGTTGAAACATCAAGGGGATGCTGGTGGAAACGCACTGTCGGATCCGCAAAGGCAACCGGATGCGCTTTCTGCAACCTCAACCTTCAGTGGGAAGGATACCGCAGCAAGCCGGCGTTTCAAGTGGCGAATGAAATCGATTATTTAACGGGCCGCTACCAGACACTTTCGGTGGCGATTATGGATAATGTCCTGCCGAAAAAAGAGGCCGCTAATATATTTAAACATATATCCAAGCTCGATAAAAACCTGCGCCTCTTCGGCGAAGTCAGAGCAACGACGCCATGGAAGGAATTAAAAGCGATGCGGGATTGCGGCATGCGTGAAGTGCAGATTGGCATAGAAGCCCTTAGCAGTCGTCTCCTGAAGAAGCTTCACAAGGGCACCAGTGCCATCCAGAACCTTGAAATTATGAAAAATTGTGAGGCGCTCGGTATTCGAAACATTGCAAATCTAATTCTGCAATTTCCCGGAAGTGATGAGAAGGATGTGGCTGAGACGCTAAAAGTCCTCGAGTTTGCAGGGCCATTTCATCCGCTTAAAGCGGTCAATTTCTGGCTGGGATTGGAAAGCCCCGTTTGGCAGCATCCCAAAAAATTCGGTGTCCAGGCAGTATTTAATCATCCCAACTGGTCCTTTCTATTTCCTGAAGAAATCAATCAAACATTACCGTTGATGATCCAGGCCTATCGCGGAGATCTGACATTTCAGAAAAAAATTTGGAAACCGGTGAAAAAAAAGATTTCCGATTGGCAAAAACAGTACGCGGAAACTCAAAAAGGATCGAATGATTCACCGATCTTAAGCTTTAGAGACGGAAGAGATTTTA
>JASFIX010000583.1:0-3352 GCA_050122435.1 Desulfobacterales bacterium | reverse complement strand
CGGCGTTGCCAAGTGCCTCGGTAACTTCATGCAGTCGGCCGGGAGCGTTTTCAATCGATACAACGATCTGTTTTAATTTTAAACTCATCTATGCCTCCCTGTGGTAAAGTCTGATTTAGGTTCAAAGATCGTTAAAAAATGACATTATGACAGATAGATAGAAAAAATAGGGTTCATGTGTCAAGCAAGAAAGCAAAGCCGTGTTAATCCAAAATAATCACATTTTTCATTAAGTCATTAAGTGCTGATCATCGGACGTCAGATGGCCGTGAGCGCGTTGCTAATCGTTCAGCGGCCAGCGCCCTTTTTCCTCCAGGACCGACCTTAAGGTTTTTAAAGCCTGATTGGTGGCAGGCATACCGCCATAAACAGCGGTTTGGAAAATGACCTCGGCAATTTCTTCCGGACGACAACCCACATTCAGAGCGGCATGAATGTGCAGCTGGAGTTCATCGAGCCGGGAGAGTACGGTTAGTGCCGCTACGGTGATCAACTGTCGGGTCTTGTGCGGAATTTTTTCGCGTGCATACATCTGGCCGGTAATAAACAGTGAGAGGTCCTTGGCCAGACCCTTGTCAAAAGAACACCATAGATCATACGGTCTTTCACCTTCAACATCTTTAAAATATAGTTCGGCCGTCTTTTTTGTTTTTTCTACGATATCTGTTGCCACAGTTTACCCCTTTCGCTCAATTAAATAAAAATATCTTACAAAGAGATTATTTACCACGAAGCGCACGAAGTTTCAGAAGGTCTATAAAGTTTCTGATAGATTTGCATTCTTTGTGTACTTCGTGTTCTTCGTGGTTGAAAACCAGCGAGGAATGCCCAAATGCAATCAGCCCTGCCGTTGGCAGGGCTGATACGAAACGCACACATCTGAAACCGATTTCGTTGGTGAGTCGATCGTAAAATCGGCTTCTATCCTTTTATTTTCTTAACTTCTTCGGCAAACGCAGGGACCACGTCAAACAGGTCACCGACGACACCGAAATCAGCCTTTGAAAAAATGGGCGCTTCCTCATCTTTGTTAATCGCCACAATAAATTTGGAAGTCGACATACCGGCAAGATGTTGAATCGCTCCTGAGATGCCGCAGGCAACATACAGCGTCGGCGACACGGTTTTTCCGGTCTGGCCGACCTGATCACTGTGCGGCCGCCAGCCCTCATCCACAGCCGATCTGGAGGCTCCGACGGCGGCACCCAGTTCAGCGGCCAGCGCTTCAATTGCAGCATAATCACCACCGGTACCGCGTCCGCCGGAGACAATGATATCGGCTTCGGTAAGTTCGATTTTATCACCGGTATCCATTATCTTTTCGACCACTGCAGTTTTGACCTCGCCAATCTCAAGCGCCGGCTTTTCAATGGCGCTGTCCTTGGAAACTTCGGCGATATCCATTACATTGGGTCGAATCGCAACGATTTGGAGCTCCCCGTCAATTTCAACATCTGCAACAATTTTTCCGCCAAACATCGGTCGGGTATAAGTTAAACTGCCATTGTCCAATTTAATCGCTGTGCAATCCATGGCCACGCCGGCATCCAATTTGGCGGCCAAACGCCCTGCAAGATCTTTGCCCTGGGCGGAGGCACCGAGAATAACGACTGCCGGATCAGCAGATTGAATTAAGCCAGCCAGGATATTGGCGTAAGCATCGGTGGTATAGTCAGCCAATGCCGCGTCATCGGCCACACATATTTTATCGGGGCCATATTTTTTGAGTTCTTCCGCAAGGCCTTCGATACCGCTACCCAGCACTACCGCCGTCAAATCGCTTCCTAAACCATCGGCTATCCGGCGGCCCTCGCTCACGGCTTCAAGGCTCACTTTTCGAAGTTCACCATCTCTTTGTTCTGTTATTGCTAATACACCTTGTGCCATTTTAGTTCTCCCCTAAATAATTTTTGTCTCTTCATGTAAAATTTTGACGAGTGCTGCTGCTTTATCTGCACCGGCTTCACCTTCAATCATTTTGACCGCCTGGCGTTCAGGCGGCAGATTAAGCGCTTTTATCTTGACTTTACGGTTGGCTGCGCCCACCGTTGCGGCATCAACCCCCAAATCGGCTACTGATTTAACATCCACGGGTTTTTTCTTGGCTTTCATAATGCCGGGCAAAGATGCGTACCGCGGCTCATTGAGCCCACGCTGGGTGGTAAACAAAGCCGGTAGCGAGGCTTCCACGACAACGGTGCCACCTTCAATCGTTCGATGGCAGGCGATCTTGCCTTCCGAGATCTCGGCTTTATTGACCATTGAAACCTGGGGGATGCTCAGCAATTCGGCGACAGCTGAGGCCACCTGATAATTGTCCTCATCCACAGCCCGATGCCCGGCAATGATCAGATCGTAAGGGATGTCTTTTAAGGCCGCTGCCAGCAATTTTGCAGTGGCGAGGGAATCGCTACCTTCGGCTGCCGGGTCATTGATATGCACGCTCGTGTCAGCACCCATGGCCAATGCGGTCCGGATGGCTTCAATCGCTTTATCCGGTCCCAGGGTCAGGATGGTTACCGTACCCCCCTGGGCTTCTTTGATTTGGAGTGCCTCTTCCACCGCCAGTTCATCATAGGGGTTCATGGTCCATTTGATATCCTGCGTTTTAATGGAAACCCCATCATCTGCAATCTGAACCAGCGATTCGGTATCCGGCACCTGTTTCACCAAAACTACGATATCCATCTTCTTCTCCTTTCAAATTGGAAAATGCTGTCCTTCGACAAGCTGAAAGCATGTCGATGTCTCTATAATTTAGACGCTATGCTCCATGCGCCATGCGCTATGCTTTCTTATCTATTGGCTTTGCGAATCCCCAACTGATCCAAGGCAATAATCCATTTGCAGATATTGGCAGATCCTTCCACCATGGTATAAGTCGGTGCATCACGGAAATAGCGCGCCACTGAATATTCAGTGGAATAACCGTAGGCACCGAGAATTCGCATGGCATAATTGGCGCATTTGGTCACCACCTCACCCGCAAAATATTTTGCCTGGGCCACATCCAGACCATTGTTTAATCGACCCTGATCTTTGGCCCATGCGGCCTTGTAAACCAGCAGTCGGGCGGCTTCAATTTCAGCCGACATCTGGGCAATGAGATCCTGGTTCATCTGGAATTCACCGATCGCTTTGCCGAATTGCTTGCGCTCGGTTGCATACTTGACGGCTTCATCCAAGCAGGCCTGAGCCACACCCACGGCACCGGCCGCCGCCGAAAGCCGGGTTTGATTCAGTGAACCAAAAAGAATCTTAGCACCATCACCGGGTTTGCCGAGAATGTTTTCTTTGGGCACTTTGGTATCGGTCAGATAGATTTCTCCGGTGGGTGAAGATCGGGATCCTA
>JASFIX010000582.1:0-3356 GCA_050122435.1 Desulfobacterales bacterium | reverse complement strand
GCCGCCGATATACCCGCTGTGACGGTAATACATTTTCTGATCCAGTTTACGACCGGTCAGGACGATTTTTTCAGCATTGATGACAATCACCCAATCACCGGTGTCCGTATGGGGTGTAAACAACGGGTTATGTTTGCCGCGCAATCTATGGGCCACCTGGGTAGCCAGCCTGCCGAGCACCGCCCCATCTGCATCGACCACATACCATTTCTGCGGGTTATCCGATCCTTTTGCGCTAGATGTATATTTTTTCACCTCGCTAAACTCCTAACTTCTCATATAGAATAATCCAGCGAGCTTAAAAAAAATCTCAAATGATGTCAAGAAAAAAATAGGATTGATCCTTTACAATTCAATAATTTTGCTTTTATTATCCGGTATGCCTCTAAATTGGAGTGATGGCGTATTGGAGCGGTGGAGTGGTGGAAAAGAACACAATACTCCCGTACTCCAATCCAGCCTTCGTAGCCGAAGCTACTTCGGCGGAGTAGGCTGCTCCATTGCTCCTGTATTTATCACACCAGGATAAACGGAATATGAAACAACTTGAAATCGAGGTAAAATTTTATCTTCCCGACATTGAGAGCACGCAGCGACGCATATTGGCCCTGGGGGCCGAATCGAAAGGTCGCGTGTTTGAGAGCAATGTTCGTTATGAAGATGAAAACCACACCTTGATCAGAAAAAAATCGCTTCTGCGCTTGCGCCGGGATGCCAAAACGATCCTAACCTTTAAATCCAGTCCGCCGGTTGCCAGCACGCAATTCAAAGTCTTCAATGAACTGGAAGTGGTTGTCAGTGATTTTGAAACCATGGATCAAATTCTGCAAAAGCTGGGATTTCACCCTGAACAACTTTACGAAAAATGGCGTGAAACCCTAATCCTGGATCAGGCTTTGTTTTTTCTGGACACCATGCCCTATGGAACATTTCTTGAGATCGAGGGTTCAGAAAAAGATATCCGTGCCTATGCCGACAGCCTTGGTTTGAGCTGGCACAAACGCATATTGCTGAATTATCTTGAAATATTTGAAATCATTAGAAAAAACCGGGGCTTTAAATTCAAGGACCTCACGTTCAAAAACTTTGAAAGTGTCAGGGTCGACATGGCAGCGCTTTTGGATCAGCTGGAAGCGGGTAATCCGTAAAAGAAGATTGGTTTCGGGTGTCAGGTGTCAGGACTCAAAATCCGCAAGGCTGACACCTGAACACTGACACCTGACACCTTTTTTTAGTTCTATAGCTAAAAAACAGGCGGCATGCTGTCCATAGAATTCGTGGCGTCACCGCTTTCAGGGGTTTGTCCACCCGGCTCGCCACTCGAAGTTGTTTCTCCCGAAGACATTTGGGCAGAAGGCGCAACCGCGGAACCAACTTGTGCCGGGGGCAGGTTTACCGAAAAGTTCTGTTCCAATAACAGCTCGCCGGTTTTAGTAAAAACATAGACCGCGGCAGTTTCAAACTGATCTGAATAATTGGGCGCTTTGGATGTAAAGTTCATCGTGTAAAACCGCTGGATGGAAAAACTTCTCCCTCTCTTACCGGAAGGTCTGTCGCCGGCAAAACCCACTGCAGGCATCACCAGCCATTGGTTTATAGAAAGATCCTCCCCCTTTAATACGACGACGATCCGACCGGAGACCTTCGGTGGTTGGGTTCCTTTGGTGGTATTTTTTATTTTAAACCGAGCATTTAGGCTATTATTTCCCGTCTCACGCGAAACCTTAAAGTTTTCAACAGCCACACTGAGCGTTGGTTCGGCTTCTTCCGTTTCAGTTGGTGCGGGTTCAGGTGGGGTGGCTTTGGGGACGGGGGATTTCTTCTTAGCCACTTTAACCGCTTTGGGTTTGGATGCCACCGGAGGCGCAGGAGTCACCGGTTGTGGGTCCTTCATTTTTTGTGGAATTTGTGGGGCCTTAGCAATGCTGTCTTTGTTCTTTGCTTCAGCCAGCACTAGACGAGCCATCAAAATTTCTTTTTCATGGCGCAGCTTCTCTATTTGCTTTTCCGAATCAGCAAAGCGTTTTTTAAGGTCTTTGTTCTGTTCAAGGATCCCCTGATTTTGAAAAAAGAGCACTGCTGCAAAAACAACAGCGAGGACAAACAAGGACCCAATCCCAATCATAATGGCCTTAAAATGCTTCAACGTGATCACATTGCCGTGATCACCAATAAATAATAACGTCCAGCGCCTGTCAGCGCCCGGGCGTTGTGTCTTTTTGGGTTTTTGAATATTCATAATTCATGATCGCTTTAACCGTACTGGATCTCCCTTCCGGGCTTTTAAATTATCTGCAGCATTACCACCGTTTACGGCTATTTCTAAATAGTTGCGACTGCCGAATAGTGCCAGCGGCGCTTGCGGCGCAGCTTCACAATACGTACGGGAAAGACCTGAAATTGTAACAGCGCCGATATGAATTTGTAGATGTTTTAAAGCCGTTGTATGGGAAAAAGCAGCCAGGCTGTTTGAATCAATATTGGTTATTAAATTTCCGAATCGATCAATCGATACGATCTTTCCGATAAGTTCGCCGGTTTGCGATATACGGCAATTCAGGCCCCTGAGGCGCACGATATCCTTGAGATCTGTTCTGGCGCCAAACGCGTTCAGTTTTGTCCCACAACTCAGGTGTGCGCCGACCGCTGCGAAAATATCGCGTCCATGAAATGTGGAACTCACTGGTTTTAGAAAATAATCTGCGTTGTCCACACGGATAATCGTATCAGATTTTTCGGCATTCAGCAAAAGGGTCAAAACACCATTATCCGGAGCAATAAAAAAATGTTTATGATGGCTGAGGGCTAATATGCTTCGCTGGCTTCCCACGCCCGGATCGACAACCACAATATGGACCGTTCCTTCCGGGAAAAAATGATAATACGACGGTATCAAATAAGCGGCCTGATGAATATCCTGCGGTGCTATCTGGTGGGTGATGTCAACAATTGATGCCGACGGGTTGATCGAAAGCATTACTGCTTTCATCACCCCAACGTATTCGTCATCGGTGCCAAAATCCGATACAATCGAAATCACAGACATAGCAATATTTCGCGTTGCAGGTTGCGCGATGCGGGTTAAAAGCGCTGCGCTTCAAAATCGTCACCTTATAACAAGTAACACGAAACACGTAACAATTTTCTGAATCTTAGCTGAAAAGCTTACCCTGCACTCGAAACCCCAGATGTTTGTAGGCGGCCTCAGAGGCTTTTCGACCGGATGAGGTTCTTAGAATAAAACCGATCTTCAGTAAGTAAGGCTCGACAACATCCACCAGCGTATCAGATTCCTCCTGTAGCGTGGCTGCAATGGCCTCAATCCCGACAGGGCCGCCGGTATAAAACTCAATAAT
>JASFIX010000581.1:0-3374 GCA_050122435.1 Desulfobacterales bacterium | reverse complement strand
GGCGCCTTGCCGTTGGCACCCGAGAAGATCACGTCTTCCATTGATTTGCCGCGCAGTTGCTTGACGCTTTGCTCCCCCATCACCCATCTCAACGCATCGATGATATTGCTTTTGCCACAACCATTGGG
This sequence comes from Desulfobacterales bacterium, assembly GCA_050122435.1. Lineage (GTDB taxonomy): Bacteria > Desulfobacterota > Desulfobacteria > Desulfobacterales > JAHEIW01 > JAHEIW01. The sequence goes on along the minus strand of JASFIX010000581.1, from coordinate 3,246 downwards.
TCCGACCACCGCGGAGATACCCTGCGGGAATTGAATGTTGGCCTTGTCGTAAAAGGATTTGAATCCGATGATTTCAAGTTTCTTTAATTTCATATATCAAGATCTCCCCAGATCATGTTGACCGAATGCATTAATCTTTCCCACCGTCTTTCATTTTATTTGGGATCCATTAGGGCAAAAAAAGCCTGAGACTTATCTTCTGATTTTTTCAGGTAAATCTGGGCTTCAAAGATGATGGGAAAGTTATTTTGAATTTATCTGTCAAATCATAGCAGGATGAGAACCGCTTGTAAAGGAAAAACACAAGTTACGGTATAATTTTAGTGGCTTAGATACAAGATGTGGGGTATAGGCATGGTGCATAGGGCACAGCGCATGGCGTGTCCTTTTTGGTACTTTTTGCGCTATGCGCTTTGCGGATAAAGGATCTGGCTTAAAAACAGTTTGGTACGTTCATGGGTGGGATTCTTAAAAAAGTGTTCGGGCGTGCCGATGAATTTTGGCGATTAAAATAAAAAAAGATGATTTTGCCCTATTGTAAATAATATTGACACGATAAGATCAGGTTGGTTAAAAACATCAGGGGTATGGGTTAAAAACCAGTCCTGTGGGTCTGGTATGAGATCTGCGGTGATTCCATAGTCAAATGTTTCGGAATATTGGAATAATGGAATGCTGGAATAGGGGACTTGAAGGATTGAGATCTACTTTTATCAAGATGTCCCTCATTAAAATTTAATTCAGGACTTCTTCTGCTTTTCAAACCCAATATTCCATTTTTCCACTATTCCATTGTTCCAGGGATTAGCGAACAGCAAAAACGAAGTCGCTGGCGTGAAATTAAAGCAACGCCTTCTAAGCCAGGACTCTAATATTTAATCCACCAAAGATATTTTCAGGGGGAAACCGTCATGCCATCAAAAAAAACGATTAAAATGGAAATGAAAGATCTGACGCAGCACCCGGTCGTGCTGAGAGTTACCGACGATACCAACCCGGAACTGCTTGAAAGAAGGCAATATTCACCGCCGGTCTGTAACGCTTTTTCCCGGGAGTTTACGATCCTGAAGGAAACCGATCAGTTTAAGTTCACGGTGGACAAGGAAGCCCAGAAACAGCTGCCGAATATTATCGACAATAAGGTACAGCAGATCGAAGGCCTCGAGACTGTCGATGCGCCGTTTGCCAAGGCATATGGCAAAAAGCGTAACATCGGTATTGTTTTTTCCGGCGGACCCGCACCCGGCGGGCATAATGTCATCGCCGGTCTGTATGATGCGGCCAAAAAGGCCAATGCGGAATCAAAGGTTTACGGATTTTTGATCGGCCCGGATGGAATTATCGAGAATGAAACCCTTGAACTCGATGATGATCTGGTTGATGCCTATCGAAACCTGGGGGGCTTTACCATGATTAAAACCGGGCGCACCAAAATCGATAACCGGGAAAAAATGGAATTGTCCAGAGAGACCTGCCGAAAACTCAAACTGGATGCCCTGGTGATTGTCGGTGGGGATGATTCCAACACCAATGCTGCATTTTTAGCCCAGGAAATGTTTGCCGACGGGATTCAGGTTCTGGGTGTACCCAAGACCATCGATGGCGATATCCAGGTCAGGGATGACAATGGAAACGTTCTGTGCGCCATGTCTTTTGGATTTCACACCGCCGCCCGGGCCTTTGCCAATTCCATCGGCAATTTGTGCACCGACAGCAGTTCAGATGTTAAATACTGGCATATCTGCAAAGTCATGGGACGCGTCGCCAGCCACCTGGCTCTGGAGGCTGCCCTGCAAACCCATGCCAATCTGACACTGATTGGAGAGGACCTGGCAGATTATATAGACGAGGGCCGCCTGAAAAAGGCCCGAGAGGAAGGCACCATCGATTTTCATGCTTACGGCATGACCTTACGGCATCTCTCTCGCGTGATATGTGAATCCATTGTGCGGCGGGCCGCGGTTGGCAAAAACTACGGTGTTATCATCCTGCCGGAAGGGGTTCTGGAATTTATCAATGAAATCCAGGTATTTATCATTAAGCTTAATACCATTATTGCCGAATACAACCAGACCCATGACAAAGATTTTCATGCGGCCTTTCCGTTGCTGGAAGACAAACTGGAATATCTGCGGCGGCTTGCCCAGCGCTCCCGGGAAGATACTTCATATACGCTCTGGAATACCCGTGACGATGATCTTTTTAACGATATCCCGGCTTTTTTCCAGGAAGGCTTGCTCATGGAAAGAGACAGCCACGGTAATTTTCCATTTTCCCAGGTGGAAACCGAGAAAGTGATAATGGACCTCGTCAAGGATTACCTTAACATATTAAAAGAAGAAGGGCGTTACCGTCTGGGAATCAAGCAAACCTATTTTCAGAAAATGCTAACCCGTGATAATCTGGGTCCGGACACTTACGGCCCCCTGTTATTTGAAAATTACGGACAGGCTGAATTCCTGTTAAGAAAGTCCGAGATTATATCCGTTAAAACCTTAAGGCAGTCTCTTGAGAACGGGGGACTGCTCAAAGCGGGTGATGCCATTCCGACGATCATCGAGAAAATTTATAAGCAATCAGTGCCGTCTTTTAAGACCCAGATTCATTTTTACGGATACGACGGCAGGGGCAATGACCCGACGCGATTTGACTGTATCTACACTTATAATCTGGGGCGAACTGTGTTTAGCCTGATCGCCAACGGCGCCACAGGCCAGATGGCAGCCATTCGAAATCTGGAAAAAGATTTTTCAAAATGGCAGCCCATCGGTATCCCGATTGCGCCGCTGATGCATCTGGAAGAGCGTAAAGGCAAGCTGGCACTGGTACTGGAAAAGAGTATCGTCGATGTTAACTCGATTGCGTTCCAGGTTGTCAAGGCCAATCGCGAGAAATGGCTGGCGGTGGATTCGGAAGGGGACCACTTCAGGAGACCCGGCCCGATAAGATTCACCGGTAAAAGTGAAGAAGAAAGACCCATTACCCTGGAATTAAATGCTTTGGCGGATCAAGGCGATTAATTTGATATTATATCAATTTGTTGATTGCTCTTTGAAGTGGATTTGCGATAAGATATAATAATTATGAAAGGTCAGTTGAGCAAACAAATTAGCGTCGCCAAGCATATTATTGACGGATCGATTACCATTGATTCCGTTACAGAATTTCAAGGCATGCTTCAGATCTTTCCAAATGACCCCGCTTTGCATCGTGCCTACGCCGATCTTTTGGTGCGCAAGCAATTAT
>JASFIX010000580.1:0-3380 GCA_050122435.1 Desulfobacterales bacterium | reverse complement strand
TGCTGATTACCGCGGGTATCTATCTTGGCGTCAGCGCCGTTTATACCATCAGCAAGGGCTGGCTGAGTTCCGGTGCAATGCCCCAGGTCCATCCGGGCAAGAAGATGCTCCTTAAACAGCAAGATAAGCATCCACCGCTATCGCACTATGGTGCCATTACGAAACGAAATTTGTTTAATACGAACCCGGATATTACCGCAGCGCCTGTTAAGACCATTAATCTGGATAATCTTAAAGAAACCGATCTGAAGTTAAAGTTATGGGGAACGGTAACGGGCAAAGGCCGCAGGGCATACGCCGTTATCGAAGACACCAAAACCAGACAGCAGAACCTGTATCGCGTCGGGGACTCTGTTCAGGATGCAACTTTAAAATTGATATTGAGGCAAAAAGTGGTTCTGAGTGTAAACGATCGCGATGAAGTATTGGGGATGGAAGAAGCCGGAACCGCGAAACGGAGCGCATCGAGTCCGCGGGTTGCCCAAAAAGTGTCCTCACCGCCCAAATTGCCGATATCTCCCCATCCCCGTCAACTCACGTTGAACAGCGATCAGATCGAAAATGCGCTGGAAAATATCGATCAACTCATGGAACAGGCCCGAATTCGCCCGCATATCGAAGACGGCAGACCGTCCGGCATTTCCATCACCGGAATCAAACCCAATACCGTGTTCAGGAAAATGCGATTACGCAATGGAGACATTATTACCGGTGTTAACGGCACCCCCATCGAATCGGTGGAGGATGCCATGCAGGTTTTTGGCGACCTGTCATCGGCGCCCGAAGTACAACTGGAGATAAAGCGGCGCGGCCGGAAGCGGGTCCTGAATTATAAAATTGAATAGAAAAATGGCTGAGAAAAATGAAAGTAAATTTTAAATTAAGTCTGATCCCGGTTATCGTTGCTTTGGCGATCATGGTTAGCCTTCATCCATTCTGGATCGCTTCCGGCATGGCTCAGACAACTGAAAAGCCTGAGAGCAATGACCAGTTTGTCTCCATTGATTTCAACAATGTGGACATCAATGTATTTATCAAATTTATGAGCGAACTGACCGGAACCAATTTTGTGGTCGATCAGCGGGTGAAAGGCAAGGTGACGATTATATCGCCCTCGAAAATATCACTGAAAGAGGCCTACAAGGTATTTGAATCGGTTTTAGAGGTTCACGGCTATACCACGGTGCAATCCGGCGAAATCGTCAAAATTGTGCCTTCACCGGATGCACGCTCAAAAAGCATTGAAACCCGCTTGCGCGAAGAAGCAGCCGATCCCGAGGATAAAGTCGTCACCCAGCTGATACCGCTAAAGTATGCCAGCCCGGTTGAGATCAAACGCCTGTTTACCCCCATGATTTCAAAAAGCAGTGTCATTCTGGCTTACCAGCCAACCAATATGATGATCATCACCGATGTGTATTCCAACATCCAGCGGTTGTTCAAGATTCTAAAACAAATCGATGTGCCCGGCATTGGCCAGGAAATTTCGGTAATTCCCATCGAATATGCGGATTCTACCAAAATGGTGACCCTGTTAAACACGGTTTTCAAGCCCACCAGAAAGCCGGTTAAAGGCGCGTCCGAAGAACCAGTCACGCTGGTGGCCGACGAGCGCACCAACGTTATTGTCCTGCTGGCAAATGAAGTGGACACCCTCCGAATCAAGCAGCTGATTGCCATGATTGACAAAGAAGCCCCCCGGGGCAAGGGAAAGATCCATGTTTACTATTGCGAAAATGCAACCGCTGAAGAACTGGCCAAAGTACTGCAGGAAGTGCCCACCCAACAGACGGGGACTCCCGCCAAAGGCAAAGCCGCTGCTCCTATAATTACCGGCAAAGTTAGAATCTCAGCTGATAAAGCCACCAACAGCCTCATCATTATGGCCGATCAGGAAGACTACATTGTTCTGGAAGAGGTCATCAAAAAGCTGGATATCCCGCGCTCCATGGTTTTTATTGAATCGCTGATCATGGAAGTTGCCATGGACAAAAGCCTGGACATCGGTGTTGACTGGCAGTTTTTTGACGATACTTCAGTTCGGGGCGATAAGGCCGTAGTGGGCGGTGCATTCAGTGATAGTATCCAACCTGAAGTCGGACCCGGGGGAATAGTGAATCCTTTTGCAGGGGGCGGATTTGCATTGGGATTGATTACCGAACCGGTTGATGTTGCCGGCTTCACCATTTCCAACATATCCGCGATTATAAGGGCCGTTAAAACCGATGATGAATTTCGTATTTTATCCACGCCCCAGGTATTGACCACCGATAATGAAGAAGCCAAGATTTTTGTGGGTGAAAACAGACCCTATCAGACCCGATCCACAACCGATCCTTCGGGGGGAACATTTGAATCCTTTGAATACCGGGATGTCGGTAAAATTTTAACAATCACCCCGCACGTGACCGAAGGCCGCCTGGTGCGCATGAAAATTTCCCTGGAGGTAAAAACGGTCGATCTGGCCTCGACCCTGACCACCGCATCCACCCTGCCGGTAACCCAGAAGCGTACGGTGGATACCACCGTTATCGTCAAAGACAGTCAGACGGTGGTGATCGGCGGTCTGATTGATGAAGCCAGCACTCGCAATGACACCAAAGTCCCCGTACTGGGCGATATTCCCGTATTGGGATGGATGTTTCGCAAACGAACCGACACCGGCGAAAAAACCAATCTTTATATTTTCCTGACCCCGCGCGTCATCAAAAGCCCGTTGGAGGCCCAGGAAATTTTAAAAAACAAGCAAAACCAGATAGACACCGTACAAGAAGGTGCAATAAAACTATACGAATAAGATAAGCTGCTGACGAATTAAATCCATAACCTATTACCCTTATCCAATATCCATTATGATTCATCGTTTGACAGACATATTGAAAGACAAATTCGGCCTCAACGAAGACCATCTGGCCGAAGCCCAGCGTGTGCGCAGCGAAACCGGGAATTCTATCGGTCAAATTCTAATTGATCAAAAAAACCTGTCTGAAATCCAGCTTCTGGAGGCGCTAAGCGTCCAGTACGGAATGCCCTTTTGGCCGAAACTGCCGTTTGACAACACCGAATCGGATTTCACCGATAAAGTCTCCATTCAGTTTTTAAAAAAATATCATATCGTCCCCCTGGAATACAGCCAGCCGATTTCAGCCAAAGATTGCGGGATGACGCCCCAGAATGACCCCCAAACTGAGACCACCCAATTTGCACCGGGGTGCATTATTGCCACCAACGATCCGCTGAACTTTCAGCCCCTGGATGACCTGGTAAAGACCATCGGCATCGACGACTATCGGGTCGTGCTATCCACCCGGGAAGCCATCGTTTCGGCCATCAACCTGCAATATGATTTGCGGCGGGACTCGGCTGAACAACTCGTCCAA
>JASFIX010000579.1:0-3387 GCA_050122435.1 Desulfobacterales bacterium | reverse complement strand
AGGGCAGCCCGCGTCATGCCGACCATATCGGCGAGGCCGTCGGCCAGGATTTTTTCAGCCAGTACAGGATCGTTGATGCGGCCGACGGTGATGATCGGTAAACTCACCATTTCCCGGATGGCGGCAGATAGGTGGGTGAGGTTCCCCAGAGGGACGAACATGGGCGAATAGTGCATGTAATAACTATGTGGATTGGAGTCTGTGCCGGCGGTCACATCGATGAAGTCAAGCATTTCAGTGGCCTCGAGGTCACGGGCATTTTCCTTTACATCATCAAGCGTCAGTCCACCGTCCACGAACTCGTCCCCGCTTAGCCGCAGCCCGACCGTAAAGTCGCGCCCCACATTCTTTCGGACGGCCTGGATCACCTGCTTGACAAACAGCAAGCGCTTTTTTCGGTTCCCGCCGTAGGCATCGGTCCGCTGGTTTGCATACGGTGACATGAACTGCGCCACCAGCGAACTATGGCCCCCGTGAATCTCTACACCGTCGAGACCTCCCTCCCGCGCACGAGCCGCTGCCTTGCCGTAGGCCTCGATGATCTCCTCGATCAGCTCCACATCCATCTCTGCGGGAGGTTCGCGCCGAATTTCATCTGCTATAGGAGAAGGCCCATAAAGGGGATAGCGCGAATCGTCTGTCTCGCCGCTGCGGCCCATGTGGGAGAGCTGGGCCATGATCCGGGTGCCGTATTTTTGGACGGCCTTGGCCATTTGTTGGTAAGCTGGAATAATACGGTCGTCCAAGTTGCACAGGAGATTATATTCGTCGTACGGCGATGTGGGATGCACGACTGTGGCCCCCGTGATAATCAGCCCCACCCCGCCCCTGGCGCGCGCCTCGTGATAGGCAATCAGCCGCTCCGTGGGGATTCCGTCTTTAGCATAGGCCGTTGCGTGCGCTGTGCTCACAATACGGTTTGGAACAAGTACCGTGCCCAGTTGGATAGGCGCAAAAAGAAATTTAAAGGCGGCGGTCATTTACATCCTGTTTCAATGCGATGGGCTGCTGTTGGAAAAACATTTTCTTTCCATCCAAAAATTTAGACATCGGCATCAAAATAACATCCTTGCCGGACGGTTGCAACTCATCAAAAAAATTTTACTTTAAGGAGTATCTGATATTGTTTCCCCATTTGGTCAAAAAAAGCGCCTCATCAATGGGGCGCTTTTTTATGGCATGCCGAGCCGGCATGTCGCCTCTAAGTTTTATCGAAGACGGAAGCTTGGAGCAGGGTTTTAGAATATTACGGAAAAGCCCATCTTCGCTCTTACGAGCTACGCCGCAACACGTCTATTCAATCCTATCTCTGACACAAAATAAACGCATTGCCCCCTCCCTAACGACCGTGGTCAATGCGTTTATTTTGCCTTCATACGGTCTCTAAATCAATACCGTATTTTTTTATTCGTTTCCAGACAGTGACTCGGCTAACCCCTAATAGTCGCGCAGCTTTGGATTGATTGCCGCCGACCTGACGCAGTGCATCAATCAGTCGTTTTCGTTCTTCCGCTGAGGACACTGCGTTTTGGTGTGGTCTTGTTAATGCTCCTTTGCTGCCGGCAGTAATTTTCGGGGGGAGGTGCTCTAGGCCGATCCAATTCCCGGAACACAAAACAAACGCATATTCAATGGCATTACGCAGCTCCCTGATGTTGCCTGGCCAGGAGTAGGTGAAAAGAATCTCCATGGCGTCAGGCGTCAGGCCAACGATCTTTTTATTTGATTTGGCGGCATTTTGTTCAATAAAGCGTTGGACAATTAGGTGGATATCATCAAGCCTTTCTGAAAGAGACGGACATTTGAGAGGAAACACATTTATTCGGAAAAACAGGTCTTCACGAAATAAATTCTGGGCGATGAGGTTTTCGAGGTCTTTGTTGGTAGCGGAGATTATTCTCACATCCACCGGGATCGGCTTATGATCGCCAACCCGTTCAATTTCCTTTTCTTCGACAACCCGTAAAAGTTTCACCTGGGTCCCCAAGGGTATATCGCCGATTTCGTCTAAAAAAATCGTGCCTTCGTGAGCTGCTTCAAAACGACCAATACGCGTTCGGTCAGCCCCCGTGTAAGAGCCTTTTTCATGTCCGAAAAGTTCACTTTCCAATAAATTCTCATTCAGCGCGGCGCAGTTTACCTTAATAAACGGCTTGTCTTTTCGGGGGCTTTCTTCATGAATCGCTCGGGCAACCAACTCCTTGCCGGTGCCGCTCTGGCCATGTATTAATACCGGCGCATCTGTCTGGGCCACATTCTCGATTAGGTCGAAAAGGCGCTGCATGGGCAAAGACTCGCCCAGCAACCCATGGTGTTCCTCTTCGAGCCGACAGCTTTTGCGTAAGGTCAATATTTCTTGCTGCTGGCGCACGATTTCGGAAATATCGGTGAAGGTTTCCACCGCACCGATCAACTGTCCTTCGGAGTCTTTGAGCACGGAAGCATTCTTGACAACATGCAATGCCCGCCGGTCTTTTCTGGAAATTAAACATTTTTTAGCAGTTACCGAGCCTTTTTCATACAGGCTGCACCACTTTTTACCGGAACCGCGCCCATACAGTTCACAGCCGGTGCAATTCAGGGTACGGCAATTTTGACCAACCAGCTCATCGGCAGAATAACCTGTCAGCCTCTCGGCTGCCGGATTCATTGCCAGAATATTACCCTCCGGATCGATCACCATTAAACCGTCTTGCAACGTGTCGATTATGGTTTTCCAATGTTTTGCGATTTCCATCAGCATACCCGCCTTTGCTGCAAAATTCGTGCGATAACCCGATCAATCAATTCCTTTGTAAGCTAAGATGTACATTGTTGAGGTGGCATATGTTTCTTAATGCTTTGAATTTAGTAGTTTTGTTGACTTCGGTGAAGATAACCCGCTCGCCTGACCACAAAAAGTGTTAACTGTTAACGATGTTAATTAATTGAGATGTTAACTTAACATTTTTGTGTTAACAGTTGCAAGAAAAACAACCTAAAAGTTTAATTCTGCAGGGATCAGACTGTTGATCCGTTTGACGAAAGCATATTCGAAAATGTACGTAACAATTTGTATTAATATATATATTTTGTTCTTTATGATTTTGGCGTCAAGCATCATAGCAATCACGAAAGCTCATTAACTTAAAATGGGATAATGGTATGGTTTTTGCTCAAATTAAGTTCTTGAAAAACAATTCAGTCCTCGTGTAAAAGTTTTAAAAATCGGAGGAAAATCATGCGGAAATCAAAATTTGAGGGCATCATCCTTTTCTTTCTGGCCCTGGGTATGCTTTTAGTTAGCCCGTTTGAACTGCTCGCAGCCCAGACGGACGATCAGGAGCTTGCACCCGGCCGCAAGATGGCACAGCAAGCCACCAAAACCAAAGAACTGTGGATTACTGC
>JASFIX010000578.1:0-3389 GCA_050122435.1 Desulfobacterales bacterium | reverse complement strand
TGATGACGTATGTCTAAAGGTATTGGAGTATTGGAGTAATGGAGTACTGGAGTGCTGGGTTTCAGGTTCTTGGCGCTGAGGGATCTTTACTAAATAGAAAAACTATGGGTATGACGGTCAACACGGGGATAATGGCGATTACGGTCAGTACCGGCCGGATCGTAAAAATGTCCGCCAGCTTTCCTGTCAGGGGGGTTAGCAATCCGCCCGTGCCAAAGGCCAGCCCCATCATCAGACTGGAGGCCATGGATTTTCCTTTGGGGGCCAGTTTTTGAGCCAGGGCAACCCCCAGCGGGATCGTGGCCATAATAAAAAATCCGGATAAAAAGAAAAATATAAAAATCCAGTTGCCCGGTAAATAAAGTACGGCCATTATGCTGGGGGTTGCCAGAAGATGGGCGCAAATAAATACCGGTTTGAAACCGATCCGATCGGATAAGTGACCGGCCAAAAGCCCGCTCACTGCACCGGCGACGGTAAACAGTGAAACCAGCACGCCAATCGAAACCAGCGAATAACCCAGACGGGCAACCATTACGGGCAGAAAGGTCATAAACGACTGGCTGACAAAAGCGCGTAGAATCATGACCGTCAGGATCAATATAATCGGAAGCCAGACCGATCCAAAAACCTCTTTAATTGAATTAATGAAACCATGGCTTTTCAGGGTACTGGCCTGAGGTGTCGGTAAGGCCCTGCAAAGAAAAAGAAAGATCCCGGCACCCAGGAGCATCGAAAACGGCATTGCACCCAAGCCGTATTTGCCAACCAGCCAACTGATAAACAACGGCCCGACGGCAAAGGCGAGGGTTCCGCCGGTGCCAAATATGGACATGGCCAGCCCGAAATGGCGGCCCGCGTACGGTTCAACCATCCCGGCGGCTGTGGGATGAAACATGGAAGATCCGATCGAACCCAGACATACACAAAGGACCAGTAGCCAGAAATAGGGTGCAACACCGGTTAGCGGTATAAACACCATCACCATCAGGGGGCCGCCCAGGGCAAAAAAGCGCGAGGGGTGTCTGTCGGCCAGATAACCGACCGGGGGCTGGACCACAAAAGCCAGAAAGCGGCTCAGACCAGTAACCAGGCCGGCCTGAGCCAGGGTTAATGAGAATTTGTCGATAAAAAGCGGCAGCAGGGGAGTGATAAAGGCGTTATAGAAGTCACCCATGAAGTGGACCAGGGTTAAGGCCAGAATGACCCTGGTGTTGGCGCCTTTTGTGTGGCAAGTCAATTTGATGGTCTCATTCTGCCGGGCAGCGAAGCAAATGATGATCCAGTCAAAACCGGATACGGCATTTTAAATTAAAAAAGATATTGAGAAACCGGGCTATATAGCGAAATAGAGCGGGTCGGGTTCAACGCCAGCCCGTTTTCTTTTATATCGGCAATGAATGCCGCAACCAGCGCAGGATTCAGGTCAGTGCCGCTGATTTGACGTAAAACGGCCAGGGCCTCGATCCAGCTTTTGCGTTGCTGATACGGCCGGTCGGTTGTAATGGCATCAAAGCAATCGGCTACCCGGATAATTTTGGCGCCTAGCGGGATCTGGTCGTTGCAGAGACCAAAGGGATAACCGCTGCCGTCCGTTTTTTCATGATGGTATCGGACATAATCAATAACCGGCGCGGGAATATCAAGATCCTTTAAGATAGCTGCACCTATTAGAGGGTGCAGCTGCACCTCAGTTATCATGTCGCCGGACAGCTGGTCTTGCGTATTGTTGAGAACTTTTGCGCTCAGACCGATTTTTCCGATATCATGCAGCAACCCGCCCAGTTGAATGTTTTCAACGGTTCCGGTACTGAGGCCGATTCGCTCGGCCAGCCGTCGGGCATAAATGGCAACCCGCCGGTTGTGCTCCCGAGTATAGGGATCTTTTATGCTCAGAACAGCGGCGATGGTACTTAGTTTAGGGGCCTGTCCTGTGGTATCGTAAAGCAGCTGCCGATTATATCTGGTAATTTTATTCAAGGTCGCTTCCTCATTTGATTCCAGCGATCAGGGCTGCCGGAAATTAAGGCGACGGGTATAATAGAATAGCGAACCCCTGTCAACAAAAAAACCAGGATTGTTGTTTTATTTAGAAATAATATTGTGTTTATCGCTGATCATATTCGAGGGCGGATAAAGCTCAAATCATTGAAAGGAGGGATGAAGATTCAGAATTTATTTAAACTATTTGCCAGGAGGGGAATCCTTCTTGCTGAAATGTCTTAAGAAACGGGGACGAGGACCACAACGAGTACGAATCAGGGAACGCGGAATCGCCTTTTACTCGGCCTCGATAATTATGTTTCTTAGGAGACCCAATAGGGTTCGCATTGAATCAGGTCATCTGCTTTGAAAACCGCATCACGCGCTTGACATACTGCCGGGTTTCCGGATAAGGGACCCGGCCGTCATATTTCACCACGGTTCCCGGGCCGGCATTATAAGCGGCCAGGGCTTTGCGGACGCTCCCCCCGAAAAGATCCAGCATCTTTCGCAGATATTTTGTGCCACCATCGATATTTTGTTCGATATCAAAAGGATTTGTGACCCCCAACTCTTTAGCCGTTGCCGGCATGAGCTGCATCAACCCCTGGGCGCCGGCCGAAGAGACGGCACTGACCTCAAAATTTGATTCGGCCCTGATAACAGCCGTAATCAGCTCCGGCGGTAAATTGTATTTCGCAGCTGCTTTTTGAACAGTTCGTTTAATAATTTGCCGGTCGGTTAACGTGAGGGGCTGCGGTCGATTTTTTTCCAACCGTGTTTCAAAGTGAGCCATATCTTTAATCTGGTGTTGGGGACGCGAGGAAAGGGTTAAGCTCGCTGGTTTAATCGGATGCGCCGGAAATCGATTCGAAACACTATTGTTTAATTCTGCCTTGGCCGGTTGGGGCTGCCGTCGGTAACGTGATTTTGGAATGATCGCTCGGGCGCGGTAGTCGACAATTGTTAACCCTCTGGTTTTATATGGTTTTTTAGAGTTGCGGGCTTCAAATGCGGAAAGAATTTTTTGAAACCGTCTGTCGCTGGCCCGTAGGGCCCGATTCGGTAAATTTTTGGGGATACCGCTAATGCTTCCCAGGGTTTTGCGGTTGGGGTAATTCGTTATGGAAACCATTTTTTTTGCCGTATTGGGGGTTATCAGGCGTCAGGTGGCATTTAATCCTAAAATATTTAGCAATATTTGTTCCAAAATTGGCTTCGTCAGTATATTTATATAAATTCAGATAGTTAAAATTCAAAACAACTAGATAAGGACTGCTGGTACAATGAAAAAATTACCCTTTTTCCCGGTTCATCTTGGAAAAAGGGGCAATTGCTACTGGCTGAAAAAGCAAAACATTCAAGTTAGGGGTTACCCCCCTTTGGGAATGTTGGAATTCTGGAAT
>JASFIX010000577.1:0-3390 GCA_050122435.1 Desulfobacterales bacterium | reverse complement strand
ATAGGAAGCGTCGTGACCGAGCAGGATGCCATTTGTTTCAAGTATAAATAGCAGATTTTTAGGCAAAAGCTCGAGTACCTTAATAAGATGATCTCTAGCAATCGTGGGCTCATTGCCACTGATCCTAATTTGATGAAAACCTTTTTTGAGGGCAATGTTTGTAAGCTTGGTAGACACCTGGCCGGGTGAGTAGAATCGACCATAACGACCGGGGCTTATCACTTTCGGCCAGGACCAGCAAAACTTGCACCTTAAACAGCACCCCAGACAGTCGGCGGTTGCGATGCCGCCATAGAATTTGGCCGGCCGAAACCGGTAATATTTTCGATGATCACCTCGGCAAACCGCCTTAGCCGCCATTTCAGCTTGTTGCAGCGGATCAAATCCGTCTTTCATTAATTCATTATTGGTCACGATTAGAACCTTCTATTTTTTTCAATCGTATAGATACCCAATCCGCCTCGGAGGTGAACCCAATTTTGCTGTAAAATTGAAGAAGACGACGGTAACGGGTGGTAACATCAAATCCGATACTGTGCTGAAGTTTGCGAAGACACACCGGACATAATGACAGCGGCCGTGAGTCACTTTCCGGCAGGTGATTGGAACCATTCATTACGCAGCTAAAATAAATGCAGTGATCCAGCGAAAACATGTGAGCCGTTTCATGCACCAGCACTTTAATACTTCGTTGGAACAGCAATTCCTGATAGCGATGGCCTCGAGATTCCCCGTAAAAGGCTGGATCATAGCGCAAAAAGGAAAACACACCGACTCTTTCTTGCAGTGAGGCCTGCCCGAACACAAAATTCCATCGGGGATTGGGATAGAGATCTTCCATTGTTACGGCCAGGACACAAAAAGCATCTTCGGGAAGCGCTCCCTTCAATAGCTGTAATATATCGGTGGTTAATATCTGGCGATTTTGCGTGTAAGGATTTAGGCGGGTTGTCAAAGGGGTTCCACTGATCTGTCGGACGGGAAGTATTTTTACATCCATCATAAAATAGGCAGCCGCATATTCTCGCAGCACCTCCAGCGGCGGACTGTAATCTTTCTTGAATTGTCCCAGAGGTTGCAGGTATATTATGTTGCGGCTGTTATCTGGACGGTTAGCCCCGACTCGCACATATTCATAAAAGGTTTGGCCCCTTTCATGGTGTTCTGCCAGCCAGTCACCGCTGTGGGGTACAGGTATCGGCACAAAATCCTGATCGGGTTTCAACGCCCGCTGGAAAGCAGGGGAAAGTCTATCCGTACTTCCAATGGCTGAATGGGTTTCTTCAAGTGTTGGTGGTTGAAAAGCCATCGTAGAAGATGCAATTATGGTGGTCAAACCAGCAACTCTAATTAATGCTTTAATGCAAAATTCAGGTACCAACGTCTTTATCTTAAGGCTGATTTTAATTTTTGGAAAAAAGCACAAAGATCAAGCCAAATTGATCATATTCAGCAAGCTACAGGCAGATGCATAGATAATATCCTTCGGGGCTGCTTATATTCAACCATCTATAGCAGAAAATCACCGCGGTCAAGATTTCATTATAGATATCAAGGAATAATCGCTTCTTACCATGAAAACCCTTATTGACATAAGATGTCCGCACAGCTCCGATGAAAAAATCGCAGGGCAGATAAGGCTTTGGGCTGAGGGAATTATTGGCAGTCTGGCTGAAAGAACGCCGCCGGATCGAGTGAAAATTCACGTCTACCACAGCCTCGATGAACTACAAAACTTTTTCTTTAAGGAAAAGAAAGCACTGGGCATCGTCAGTGAGGGCGAGACTGAATTTATCGCCATACACGAAGCCTGGCGGGGTTATCCGCGAATTCACATCTGCTCTGAGCGGATAAAGAATCTTCCTGAGGCTGTTGTCCTGGGAGCGGTGCAACACGAGCTGGCCCATACGATATTACACGGCAGATCGGAATTTTACAGCTTCAGGTTTTCAAGGCAACTTATCTCTGCGAGTGAAGCTTTGGGATTTGATATAGAGTTGTTGCAACAATGTGTGTACCTGCTTTCGATTGCTCTCAAGGATGGAGAAGTCGTCAGTCGGCTTGTAGAAATAGGATTTCAGTTCGGGCAGATTGTGTTGCTCGAGCACATGCTCGAAGATACTCGTTCTGAACACGAGGTGTGGAACACGATCCGCAATCTTGCGCCTCAGCGCAAGATTGCGATGGCGTCCTTTTTGAAAACGCTTCTCCCAATTGTGATTTTGGTTGCAATGAAAATTGATGCCGGCCAACGCCTGCAGCAAAAATGGGAGAATGTCTACGACTGGCTCAGCGAAACAGAAAGGCTTGATGTGATGCGTTTTGCCACTGAATCCGCTCTCAAAAGCACGGCGTCATTCCAAGATCGGCTTGAACAAACTGTCCTGTCCCTCATCACCGACCCTCGGCTTTAATGCGATTTTATGTGAAAAAGAGGGACGTCCTTTAGTTTTTTAGTTTGAGAAAATGCCCTTGGCAGCTCATGGTTAAAAACAACCAGTCTTCGTTTTTGCAAACTTTCGTCTTCGTTTAAACTACGCCGCAACAAGTCGCCGGGACAAGTCGGCGCGGCAAACTGCTTATGACACAGCAGTACAAAAAGTGTATTACACTTTATCACAGATCAAAAGGTACCTTTTTTTACGCGCAGGACTCTGAGAGTTGCCTGTAATAAACGAAAAAGTGAATTTAAGATGAATAAAAACGATCCCAAGAATCTGGATAATGCTAAATCGGTATCGGATTGTCCATTTTGCTATGAAAATATTAAATCAGAAATAATCGAAAGGCTTAATTCAGTGTTGGCTATCCAGGATAAATATCCGGTAACTACAGGTCATATTCTTATCGTACCCATAAAACATTCAGAAGATTTCTTTTCATTAACAACCAATGAAAGAAGAGACGTTGAGGAGCTTTTGCTACTCATGAAGAAACGAATCTCGGAACGAGATTCATCAGTAACTGGATTCAATATCGGCACAAACTGCGGAAAATCAGCCGGGCAAACAGTTTTTCATGCTCATATTCATTTGATACCAAGAAGAGAAGGAGACACTCCGAATCCAAGGGGTGGTGTCAGAGGAGTGATTCCGGATAAGATGGATTACTGATTAGTTCAAAGAAGGAAAATTGCGTTATCATTGGTTAGCCGATTAAAGTTGTTAATAGGGACGGTCATGAAAATATGCATTTCTTTTCTCTTGTTCGGTGGAAACGCATTTTTTCATGACCGTCCCTATTTGTCGTCCTATTTGTATTGGTATATGATATCTTCAGATTCAAGTCCCCTGCCCTCAAAACCCCTTGACATTAAAAGATATTTTCTGATATCTAACCCTTCAAAATTAGCAAAGTTCAAACTCGACAGAGTGTCCATGCTGAACCGAC
>JASFIX010000576.1:0-3390 GCA_050122435.1 Desulfobacterales bacterium | reverse complement strand
ATATCATGTATGATCTGCCGTCAATTGCCAATGTCAAAGAATGTGTCATCGGAGAGGATGTCGTCTTAAACAAGGAAGAGCCCATCCTGCTTTATGAGCAGTCCAAGAAGCAGGCTTAGATTTTTTGAAGAATAAGGAACTGAGGAATTAAATATGCTATTACCCCTTTTACCATTAAGAGACTTAGTCGTTTTTCCTCATATGGTGGCGCCGCTTTTTGTGGGGCGAACCAAATCGGTTAATGCGCTGGCTGATGCCATGAACAAAGATAAGCTCGTGTTTCTGTCAACTCAGAAAAAAGCCAATGTGGATAACCCCGGGGAAAAGGACATTAACCATGTTGGAACAATTGGTAAGGTGCTTCAACTGCTGCGGCTTCCGGATGGAACCGTTAAAGCCCTGGTGGAAGGACAGGCCAGGGCGCGAATTGAACACTTTTCAATAGAAAACGATTTTTTCCAGGTACAGGTTGAAAAAATAATTGAACCTATTGTTCCTGAAGCGGAAGCCACGGCGCTTATTCGATCGGTCATTAAAGAGTTCGAAGAGTATGCCAGTGTCAACAAAAATATATCAAAAGAACTGGTCACCAATGCCGCGGTGATTGAAGATTCATCTCAGCTGGCCGACACGGTGGCTTCGCATTTCTCGTTTAAAATTGAAGACAAACAAAAACTGCTGGAAACCGTTTCACCCACCGATCGGCTGGGGCTGCTCTTAAGCCTGATCAAAATGGAAATTGAGGTTTTCCGCATGGATCAGCGCATCAAGAATCGCGTCAAAGATCAGATGGAACAGACTCAAAAGAATTACTATCTGAACGAGCAGATGCGGGCGATCAAAAAAGAAATGGGCGCCGATGATGACCCGGGCGATGAGATCAAAGAGCTTGAAGAAAAAATCAAGAATAAAAAGATGTCCAAAGAGGCAACCGAAAAAGTTGAAGGCGAACTTAAAAAATTAAAAATGATGACCCCTATGTCGGCTGAAGCCACGGTGGTGCGGAATTATATCGATTGGATCATCAGTTTGCCTTGGTTTGAAAAAAGCGAAGTGGCCGATGACCTCGACGAGGCTGAAAAGATCCTCGATGAAGATCACTACGGCCTTGAAAAACCCAAAGAACGGATTTTAGAATATCTGGCGGTTCAGGCCCTGGTAAAGAAAATTCGAGGCCCGATCCTTTGTTTCGTGGGCCCGCCGGGCGTTGGCAAAACCTCTCTGGCCAAATCCATTGCCAGAGCCACCGGTCGAAAATACGTGCGCCTTTCCCTCGGGGGGGTTAGGGATGAAGCCGAAATCCGCGGACACCGGCGAACTTACATCGGGGCCCTGCCGGGTAAAATACTCCAGTCGCTGAAAAAAGCAGGTGTAAACAACCCGGTATTCTGTCTGGACGAAGTTGATAAAATGAGCATGGATTTCCGTGGAGATCCTTCAGCGGCGCTGCTGGAAGTTCTGGATCCTGAGCAAAACTTCAGCTTCAATGATCATTATCTGGATATGGATTATGAT
This sequence comes from Desulfobacterales bacterium, assembly GCA_050122435.1. GTDB lineage: Bacteria > Desulfobacterota > Desulfobacteria > Desulfobacterales > JAHEIW01 > JAHEIW01. Next base: position 1,875 of record JASFIX010000576.1, on the reverse strand, counting down.
CTTTCAGATATCCTTTTTATCACAACAGCCAACACCTTGCCGGATATTCCACTGCCGCTGCAGGACCGAATGGAAATTATCCGGCTGCCCGGCTACACTGAATACGAAAAATATCATATTGCAAAAGGTTTTTTGGTTCCCAAACAGATTAAATTCAACGGTCTGGAGGGGAAAAATGTAAGTTATTCCAAAAATTCGATACTGGCCATTATTCGGCGCTATACCCGCGAAGCCGGGGTTAGAAATCTTGAGCGTGAAATTGCTTCGATTTGCCGTAAATTGGCCAAAGAAGCGGTCAAGAACAAGGATAAGACTGAATTCAAAGTTTCTGAAAAATCAATTGCCAAATATCTCGGACCTTACCGGTTTCGGCAGGAACAGGTTGAAGAAAAAGATCAGGTCGGTATGGTCACGGGGCTGGCCTGGACGCAGGTGGGCGGCGAGCTCCTCTTTATTGAAACATTGATTATGCCGGGAAAGGGTAAACTTACGGTTACCGGCAAATTGGGCGATGTCATGCAGGAATCGGCTCAGGCCGCTCTAAGTTACGTTCGGTCACGGGCGCACAATCTGGCGATTGATGAAAAATTCCACCGGAAATATGATATTCATATTCATATCCCTGAAGGCGCTATCCCCAAAGACGGACCATCTGCAGGTATTTCTATGTGCACTTCACTTGTATCCGCTTTGGCCAAGTGTCGAGTGCACCGTGATATCGCCATGACCGGTGAAATCACTTTGCGGGGTCGCGTACTGCCGATCGGCGGTTTGAAGGAAAAAATCATTGCCGCTCACCGGGGCGGGATCAAAAAAGTTCTGATTCCCAAAGAAAATGAAAAAGATCTAAAAGATGTGCCCAAAAGCATCTCCAAGCAGGTTGAAATAGTCCTGGTGGAACATATGGATGAAGTGCTTTCTCATGCACTCATCCTGGGTGACGGCTCTACGATTTTTAAAAATGTTGATATCCCACTTGAAATTTCATCCGAAGAAGCGGAAAAGCCACAGAATTTGATATAAGGAAAAAAGGGCCACAACTTTCCAGCCGACTTTTACCTTGACATGATGGGTTGAAATTGTTAGCAATTACCTCTTCGTGGATGCCCGTTGGGCTGACTGATGTGGGCGGGTAGCTCAGTTGGGAGAGCACCGGCCTTACAAGCCGGGGGTCACAGGTTCAAGCCCTGTTCCGCCTACCACTCATTTTTTATGAGTGGTATGGCGAATGCTATCCGCAGCTAAATAAACATACGGGGGCGTAGTTCAGTTCTGGTTAGAACGCCGGCCTGTCACGCCGGAGGTCGCGAGTTCGAGTCTCGTCGTCCCCGCCATTTTATAAAAAGGGTGCGGTTTTTACCGAGCCCTTTTTTATTCCCTCGCGCGGCACATGCCTTCGAACAATGCCTTATTTTGTCTACATACTGCAGAGTCTTAAAGATAAAACTTATTACGTTGGGTCAACTCAAAACTTAGAATCAAGATTAAAGCGTCACAATGAGGGTAGGTAAAAATCAGTAAAAATCAGGGACGCCCATAAAATTATAAGTTTCTATTTGACCACAAGGATGTTATAGAAAAATTATGCCTCGCAAAGCACGTATAGATGCTCCTGGTGCCTTGCATCATATCATTGTTCGCGGTATTGAAAAGCGAAATATATTCAAAGATAACGCTGACCGGCAAAACTTTGTTCAGCGTCTGGGCAATGTTCTAAAAGACACTAAAACCCCCTGTTATGCTTGGGCTTTAATGCCAAATCATTTCCATCTACTTTTGAAAACTGGTCTTACCCCGATTGCCACAATTATGAGAAGGCTGCTGACAGGCCATGCGGTTTATTTCAACCGCCGCCACCGCCGATGGGGTCACCTG
>JASFIX010000575.1:0-3407 GCA_050122435.1 Desulfobacterales bacterium | reverse complement strand
AACTTTACATTGATAGCAGATGCGCGTCCTTAGCTCTTCAAGTTGACGCCTGTTAGGCCTTGGTAGAATAAGATTATCAAATGTAAGTTGAGTATACGGCTCTATACGTTGAGCTAAATTAATAAGTCGCCGGCTGGATTGTCTGCGGCAGCCGGCGTATAGATCATCTGCTTTGAGCTTCTGATTTTGGATGTCGCGCAGAATTGCTACCCTTTCAGCCGTTGCTATCGCATCCACGATCTGGCCTTCGGTAAGTTGAAAACTGGTGGCCAGCACAGGGGCAAGGTTTTCACGGTATGGTTCCGGCTCCGCAAATCGGTCATCTGGCGGGAGATGCTTTTGCCAGAATTCTTCGCGAGCCTCATAGTCCGGCATTGCGAAATCAACATTTAAGAAAAAAGACTCTTGGAATTGGTCGGTAGGATTCCAAACAGTTTCTCCTGAAAAAAACGTCCATATTGAAGCGTTTTCTGCTCTTCTTACCAAATAATTCCATCTGTTCTGCGGCTGGTCTTCTGCCAGGTATCTTTCACATTTTAACCAGCAGAGTGCCGCTGACCGCAAAGATGCCTCCCGGTAACAGAGGTCGATAAATTGCTCCCAGTTTTCAGCTGGGTCCAACACCCGCGTACTGTCGATTAACAGCAGATCACTTTCCATCTCCCTACAAAACGTCAAAGCTGCTTTCAACCGGCCGCTGCCGTACTGGCCGTGCAGATATAGGACAAGACCACGGTCTAGATTCTTTTTTAGCGATTTCCACCACCTCGCAAATTCTAAAAGATAATTGTTTTGAGCTTTGTTACCGTGCAGGCGATTTATCGGATCTCCGGCAAATGGGAATAGAGTGACACCAACGAGGTGCCTGTCCAACGTATCATTGCCCAGCAGATAACCTGAAACACGTTCATTCAGGTGCAGAGTATGTAGTGAGATCGACTCAGGCATTTGCGTGGTATTGTTTAATTGTATCAAATAATGCTGTGACAAATTACCATCAGAATTGAAAACGGACCTGCCTATCTTGAAAATAGAACCGTCTTTTCCGGCATCACTGAATTGTCGCATTACCGGATATAATATCTGCAGCACCAGATCCACTGTCGGCTGGGTCTTGGATGCATCATCGAGCAGGTAGCCGAAAAGACGTCGGTAACGTTCGTCCAGTTCTGACAGTAATACCACCAGCAGGATGTCTAATTCCAACCGCGAAAGCTTGAACAAATCCTTCAACTGGCGCAGGCGCAAGTCAATTTTAGACGATGTCTCCTTAACCCGGATTTTAGTCTTCTGAGCCATCTTTTCTGCGGCATTCCAGTACCTTTCTAAAACTCGTTTTAGATGAGTTGCAAAGTGGTACGGCGGGGTAAAGGACGATCGGAGATACGCATCGACTTCTTTATCACTGATATGTGCCATGCCCCAGAATCTTTGAGGTTTGACAGCCGCAATTGTTTGGCGCCATAGAATCGTTTGAGCGCGCACCAGCAGATCGATCCGACTTAACTCATCCCATAAATGCTCATCACTGCTTGTATAAGCTTCTGAAGGCGCAACTGTTTTCGGAAGGCCGGGAAATGAAAAAGCACTATCTTTAGTATTTTTTACCTGGATCGACCCTTGTGTTTCCAGATTCACAAGATTGTCTTTTTCAGTCATCTTTTGGCTTCTCTTTTAATTAAACATTTAAATTGAATGTATTTCATACGAAACATCACGGTTACCAAACCAGGATAATCTGTCCATCTTGGCGGTGTAACCGGTCATTTCCAAAACAATGTCAACTGGCTTAGAATCCATTTCCACCAAAATGCTGCTTTCGCCATTATAAATCCGCCCCGGGCGGCGAATGAAATTGGTGAGCAAATAGGCAACACTTGAACCGGAAAATTGCTTTAACCAGCGCGCCCATACCCTTAAGATAGCAATGGCGGTTAATGCCATAGTCAAATCTACATCAGCTATTTCAAAACTTTTATTATTGAGAACCTTTAAGGCCGCAACCAACGCCTCGCGGCTATCCTTGTAATCAACTTCCAGGTCCTTTTGGTTTTCGGTACAATCTGACATTTCGGTTCCCAAAAGCCCGTTGCATGCTTTCTCATCCTCTATGTATAAATCGACCAGATCTTCAAGTATTTTATCGGATGAAACCAGCTTCAGCTTGCGCCCGGTTGTCGTTTTCCACATATGTCTCCATTGCGACACAATCTTTTTCGCTTCAGGTTTTTCGTGGATGATGCGACCCAGAGGCCACAATCTGCCAACCGCATCACCGCATATTAATGCCGTTTTTTGATTCATTGGGATCTGATACAAGTGGACCCAGGAGCCCCTTAAAAATCTCAATCCGGCTAAAGTGGAAAGGAGGAATTGTTGGAACCTGTCACAGTCCTTATTGCTCACTCTGGACCAAATCTTGTGCAAATCTCCAAGGGAAGGTGGTGTATCGAATCCGGCAAACAGGGTCAGACCTGGATCAAATTTATTGTCTGCCAGGCTTGACCGACCTGTCCAGAGGTGAGCCAGCGAAAGCATGATTACAGAAAGAGGCTGCATTGGTTCACATGCTCCTGGGATTTTTTCTTTTAATCGCGGGAAATCAGCGTCCCTGACGATCATTGGCAGCCGTATATCCTGAATTGATCGCAACAATAGAAAGACCCCCGCACAGGCGGTTTCCAGCATATTGCCTATATCATTTTCCTGATCTGTTCCATGAAGAATTCCATCATCGCCTGAAACTGTATGCTTCTTAGAGTGGCCAATCAAAGAATCCTTTGAATGAAACCGAGGCAATCGATTAGAAGAACTTTGGTAGTTGGAGACCATCGCCGGCTGCCCTTCTCCGGTGCTATTTTTAATTAGCATTTCCATCAACTCTAACCCGGATTCTCCAGCACCTGTAAGGAACTTTATGGCATCGGCAGCATCGGGACGAAAATCATCTGGAAATGTTTTGACAGCGTTTTCTAATCTTTCCTCATATATCAGGGATAAGGCATCATATGGGTTTTCGGAGTGACGCATCACTTTCCAGGCTGACAGCAGACGTTTTATCAAACTGCTTACCCAAGCGTCTGAAGCCCAGCGGGGTGACCGGTTGGCAAGCGCGGCATAAAGCCTGAGTACATTTTCAGATGAGTCAGGATGATTCTTGTCCAACTGCAGTTCTTCGTCAATTAGCGCTGTGGTCAAATCTTCTAGTAATTGGCGTTGATTGGGCGATAATCGAAAGCCCACGGGCCGTTGGAACGAATTAGACCCTTTTGTTTCCGCTTGAAGCAATATTTTCAACAAAGAACTCTGCAACCGATCGCGATCCAGCCAATCGAGTTCTGAAATGGCCTTGGTCATCTCTTTTCGAAATCCAGGTTGCAAGTCATCCTTTACTTGAATGAGAAAAC
>JASFIX010000574.1:0-3410 GCA_050122435.1 Desulfobacterales bacterium | reverse complement strand
GGCCATTGTGGGCGAAAAACAGGCCTGGGTGGAAGCCATGGTTAAAGCCTCGGAAGTAACAATTCCCAAGCTGGGACTGGAAGTCGCCGGCATCTGGCGGCCCTCGCAGACCGCCACCGACGTGACCGCCGAGCTTTCGGCCATCCAGCGGGAAAACGCCCACATCGTGTTTACCATTTTTTCCGCTACGGTGGGCGTGACCTTTGCCAAACAGATCGGAGAGCTGAAGATACCGGTGGCGCAGGTGGGAATCAATGTCGAGGCCCAAAAAGACGGTTTCTGGGAAGCCACCGGCGGTATGGGCAACTATGTCATGACAATGAATACCTTTGCGCGGGATGTCGAGTATAATGAATTTACCCGGCCGTTTGTAGATGGCTACATCAAGCGCTTTGGCGAAGTGCCCATATACACTGCACAAACACGAGATGCGATTCACATGTTGGTCGACTGTGTCAAACGTTCGAAAAGTCTTGATGCGGATAAAATCGTTGTTGAACTCGAAAAATGGGATGAGAAAGGAACCGCGGGCAGACTTAAGTTCGACAAAAACCATGATCCGCTCTGGGGACCCGGCTATCTGACCAGCCTCGGCGTGCAATGGCAGGACGGCAAACTGGTTGGCGTCTGGCCGAATAAGTGGAAGGCCACCCCGGAAGCACCCGAGATTACCTACAAGGGTATCGTTCCCTATAAACTACCCCCCTGGTTCATTGAAAAATATAAAAAATAATATCTAGTTGTCTGCCCCTTTTTGCAATGCAAAAAGGGGCAGTATCGACCCCAATGGTGATAACCTGATATGCTAGCTGACATTATCCTGACCACCTTGATCAACGGCAGCACTTACGCCCTATTGGCCATTGGATTTTCATTAATCTTCGGTGTCGCCCGTATCGTCAACATCGCCCATACGGCATTTTATATGGTGGCTGCTTATTGTATTTTTTACGGCACCCACCGCCTGGGTGTTCATCCGGCCTTGGCGGTGCTGATGGCTATCATTCTGGTGATGGTGCTCGGATTGATCTGTTACAGACTCTTTATCGAGCCCATCCGCGAGCACGAGGCTGCTGTCCTGATTGCCACCATTGCTCTGGCAATGGTGTTTCAGGAAATCGTGATGTTGATCTTTACCGGTGATTTTCGCACCGTCCCCCCGCTGGTGCCCGGCTATCTTGAGTTCACCGGTGTTAAAATCGCCTACCAACAGCTTCTGTCAATTGCCTCCGCCGGTGTGATCCTGGCCGCGGTGTGGACATTTTTAGCCAAAACCCGGCTGGGCCTTGCCATTCGCGCCACCGCCCAGGACAGAGAAGTGGCCAATTTGATGGGCATGAACGAGGCCCGGGTGGCCATGTTGACCCTGGTGATCTCCGTTGCCCTGGCCGCGTTGACCGGTGCGGCTGTGTTACCGCTGATGGTACTCCATCCCCATATGTGGATGGCACCGTTAATTATGATGATGGCCGTCGTGGTTCTGGGGGGATTGGGCAGTTTGAAAGGAAGTTTTACCGGGGCTTATATTCTGGCGTTTTCTGAGGCCCTGGTAGTCTTTTTGATTCCCAAAGGCGCTTTTTTAAGGGAATCGGTGGCCCTATCCATCATGATTCTGGTGTTGCTGCTGCGGCCCGAAGGCCTATTTGGCATTGCTTTTGAGGAAGAAAGATAAATATGGGACTGCTGGGTTTCTATCTGCGCAAGTTAGTCACGATTGTTAGAGGCGAAGTATTGGTCTTGCCGAGCCGGATCGTCGTGCTTGTTTTCTTTGTGGTGCTGTTGCTTTTTCCCATTCTGATCGATGATCCCTATTTGCTGCGTATCCTTACTCTGGCCAGCATATTTGCGATTTTCGCCGCCAGCTGGGATCTTTTATCAGGGTTTACCGGTCAAATGAATTTTGGCCATGCGCTGTTTTTTGGGGTCAGCTGCTATACGGCGGCGCTTTTGAATCTGCATTTTCATATCCCCCCCTGGGGAACAATTCCACTGGGGGCTCTGGCAGCCGTTCTGGCCGGTCTGATTATTGGGATTCCGTGTTTGCGGCTGCGCGGCACCTATCTGGCGCTGACCACTCTGGCATTTCCGATTATTTTGATGGGCATCGTTTTCGCTCTGCCGGATCTCACGGGAGGCGAGCTCGGGCTTTCGGGCCTTGATCGTCTGGCCAAATCCCGCGTGGTCGCGTTCTATATTATCACAACGCTCATGATCGCGCTGGTGGTCATTATGTGGAAAATCACCGATTCAAATACCGGCATTATATTTCACGCCATCCGGGAGGACGAAGTCGCGGTCAGAGCGTCCGGTATAAACACCACCCGCTATAAGTTGTTGGCATTTTGTCTCAGCGGTTTTTTTGCCGGCATCGCCGGTGGCCTTTATGCGCATTACATGCGAATCGCCGGGCCCTCAACCCTGGAAGTTACCATGTCCTTTCAGGTGGTGATCTGGTCGGTGTTCGGCGGGGTAGTAAGCATCTGGGGTCCGGTGGGAGCCGTCTTTATTTTATTTCCCTTATTGGAGTTTTTCCGGTTCTGGCCGGAAATCCGGCTGCTTTTGTTTGCTTTTGTCATATTGATCATCCTGCTTTACATGCCGGAGGGATTGCTCCCGTGGATCCGTGATAAAATTGAAACGGAGTGCCCCCGTTGCAAAATTAGAAATATTGCAGCGCGCAAAACGTGCCGCATTTGTGCGGCGGAGATTGAATAGCAAAACCGAAAAATTTTTTCTACAAAACAACCTCGAGGTTAGCAATGGACCCCAAAGATTTGTACATGTCCAAACCCTGGCTAAAGTTCTATCCAGAAGGTGTTCCTGAAAAAGTGGATATTCCAGAAATATCCGTACCTGAGCTGTTTGACCAAAGAGCAAATCAATACCGGAACAACACAGCGTTAATTTTTTACGGCAAGAAAATTAGTTACGAGAAACTTAATGAATTGATCGACCGTTTTGCATCGGCTCTGGCCCATCTAGGTGTGGTCAAGGGCGATACGGTATCTTTGTTTCTTTTAAATTGTCCGCAATTTGTTATCGCTTATTTTGCCACACTAAAGCTTGGGGCAAAGGTAACGCCTATCAGTCCTGTTTACACCAGCAAAGAGGTAAAGCACCAGCTTGAGGATAGTGGTGCCAATACTATTATCTGTCAGGATATCCTCTATGAAAACGTGGAGAAGACCGGTTACGACTTCAAGAATATAATCCTCACCAATATCGCTGAATACCTGCCTCCACTTAAGAAGTTTTTAGGAAAAAGTGCTTTGAGCAAAGCCTACGGTGAAATGCACGTGCCGACCCCCAAGGTCATGGAAAAGGCTGGTCTTCATCAATTTCAAGCTTTGATTAAGAAATATCCACCACAGCCACCTCGAATCGAGATTGAGCCAAGCAAAGATATCGCC
>JASFIX010000573.1:0-3414 GCA_050122435.1 Desulfobacterales bacterium | reverse complement strand
TAGGGTTTCATATTTCTCCTCCAACTCTCAAGAATTTCCAAATTTTTGTCAACTGTTCCATATACGAACGATGCATACACGTCAAGGCCAGAAGTATAAGATCTATCATTGCTGCAAAAATGATTGATATTTTATTTGAACTTGACATTCGCTGCGCCTTTGAGTATCAAACGGTCTTGACGGATTTGCATCCTTTGTTCTTTTGACGCGGCTAGCAAACAGCAAAAAAAACATCGAATTATAATCTTGATAAAAAATTTAATTAAATAAAGCTAAGATTTTTGAAGGGAGGAAGGAATGGCAACTGAAATTCTTGCGCCAATGCCGGGTACAATTATTAATATTCTTGTAAATGAAGGTGATGAAGTCTTAGAGTATCAAGAGGTTGTCATTCTTGAAGCCATGAAAATGGAGAATGCCATCCCGACTCCTGAAGCCGGTAAAGTAAAAGAAATCAAAGTGAAAGTTGACGACAAGGTGTCCACCGATCAAGTGCTGATGGTCCTCGAATAAGACACTTTTCAGCAACAAAGAAGCATACAAGCATAAAAGCATACAGGCGAACAAGCGAGACCTGATCTTAGGCCCGACTGACACTGAAAGTCGGGCCTTTTGTTTTTGTACGACTTTTAAAGACCACTTTAACACCACGAAATCACGAAAATTAAAAAGCACGAAATATTTTCAATCCCTGTTTTTCGTGTTTTCGAGGTTTTCGTGGTAAAATTTATCCGCGATGCATTTGACAAACGCAAGAGGTAGCCGTGCTGGGTCCCATTTTTGTAAATTTGTTGGCAAACCGCAGAAAGCCCCCGCTGGCCAAGCTGAAGGCGATCAAAGATCCCGAACATTTTTTTTGGCATATTCTACCCCACGCCGCACGCACCTTTTCCCTGGTTATCGTATTTCTTCCGCCACGAATGCGGCGCGCGCTGGCGCTGGCCTATCTTTACTGCCGGATGCTGGACACTTATGAAGATCTTTTACCCACTGTTCATGAAAAAGAAGAGGCCCTGCAGCGCTTTGTTGATCGGTTTGACGACCCCAACAGTTTGAAATCAGCGCCTGCGCTTGATCCTGCCCTCACCAAAGATCCAAGGGAAAGCACGCATCTGCTGCTGGTGAACCGGGCGCCGGATATCGATCGTAACTTTGAGCGCTTGGAGCACCCTCAACAGGATGCCATTCGTCGGCTTGTCCGGCGTATGGGCACAGGCATGATCTGGTCCAGCCGGATTTTTGCCCAACAGGGGGGTGTTTTACAGACCCCGGGGCAGCTTTCGCGCTACTGCTGGCATGTGCTCGGCACGCCGATTTTGTTTGCTGAAGAAATGCAACGGCTGGATCAAGGGCTTTCCCCGGAAATTGATGATGCCCGACTGCGCTTATGCGCCACAGTAGGCGAAGTGATTCAGCTGGCCAACATTACGCGTGATCTGGAAAAAGATTACGAGCGCGGAATTTTTTACCATCCTCAGCTGCCGGGTCTGGAGGGCGCCCGCCGCGAGCAGTGTATCCGGGAAGTGCGCTCCCAGTTGATCCTGCGCGCCATTCGCCGGTTCCGTGAGTTCCCCCGATTTTTTAATGCCATTCCGGCACCTCTTATTTCACGAGCCCGGGGAGCTGCGATTCTTCTCATTATAACCACCTATGCCTATTACTGGCGTGCAGCCCAAAAAGCCGGTTTGCCGGCCTTTGATAGCCAACAGCGAATTACACGTTTTGGCGGAGCGTTTATATGGCTGAAGTCTGTCTTCTCCTCTCGGGCGGCTTCGCGCTTTTTAAAATGGCTTGAAACGTCGGTGTTGATTGCGTTTGATCGCTGCCAACCAGAGGTGTCCGAGCGGTTTATTTGGGAGGATGGGGAATTTGATGTTGTGCAAATCTTAAAAGACAGTTAACCGGTTAAGCCAGTTGGCCCGTTCTGCCGGGCTATTTTGTCAAAAGCTGAAAAGCTGGGAAGCTATAAAAGCCGGGAGGCCAGCATATCCGAATATTAGAAAGTCAAACGGGCTCAAAGCTCCAAGGCTTGCAAGCCTCCAGGCATCCCAGCCTCCTGGCAAGATATTTCTTTGATTTATTTTAACGGGCTCAACGGGAATACGGGCCCAACCGGCAAACCCTATATTTTATCTATTTTAACCTGCTTGACAAGCTGCAGCGCTGAATCCAGTGCTTTGCCTTTAAATTTGACCTTTAAAGCGGCTTCCAGCATTTGCGGATGTACCACTCTTTTTAATTTGGCCAGCACACCAAGAGAGGCCAGGGCCCAATCCGGGGGCTTAATGCCCTGAGCTTTTAAATCAACGCGATGGATACGGGCCTTGCTGCCCGGCAGGTTTACGCCGCTGGCCTGGATAATGAGCGCATCTTCTGACAGGCGCTCAAACAGGTCTCGGCGCCGACCCACCCCTTCTTGATCCAGAGCCACCACCGCCGTCGGGTTTTCAATACCCGTAAAGTCGATTTCCTCGGGTGATAAAATCAGCTCGCTGATCGAAGGGCCTCTGAGTACCGTAATGTTGTATTCATTTTTCTGGGTGGTCTTCAATCCGGCCGTCAGCCCGGCAAGACACAGGAGTTCGCCGGCGGTGATAATCCGCTGGCCGGCGCTGCCGAGTAAAATGACCTCCTGGCGACCGGCCTGAGGTGCTTGGTATTGTTTCCGGATAAGGGTGGGCGTGGGGACCTCTTTTTGATCGGCTGCCATCCGGCGATATTGTTGCCCGTATTCCGGACGAACATTTTCGGCAATAATGCCTTCCAGCGGCGGCCGCTTGGCCAGGATTTCATCGATCATTTTAGGGGTGAGGCGATTTTGTTTGGTGTAACGCCCCGGACAGATTCCCCAGATGTCCATCACCGCAAACCCATCATATTCGATGGCGTCCTGGATTTTTCGGGCTAGATTCTTGTCGTAGCCGGAGCATCGGTGGGCGTAGGGCGCACCGGCAGAGCGGGCGACTTCACAAATATCCAGGGGACGCTCCAGCGCTGTTAAAAATCCCGAACCCAGCCGGGCTTCCGGCGGCGTAGTGGCTGAAAACTGACCGCCGGTCATACCGAAATTAAAATTGTTTAAAATCAGCAGCGTCAGGTTCAGATTGCGGCGACAGGCAGCCAGCAGGTGAGCCCCGCCAATGCCTTGTCCGCCATCGCCCATACTGACGATCACGTTGAGCTCCGGCCGTGCCATTTTCAGTCCGGCCGCATACGTCAGGGCGCGGCCATGCAGGCCGTGCATGGCGTGAGTGTGAAAAAAGGTATCAAACAAACCGGAGCAACCAATATCGCTGACAATCACGATCTGATGGCGGGCAAGACCCATTTTCTGAAACGCCTGATCCAGAGTATGGGTGATACGTTCATGGGCGCAGCCCGGACAGAGAAGCGGCGGTCTTTCGGCATTTAAAA
>JASFIX010000572.1:0-3422 GCA_050122435.1 Desulfobacterales bacterium | reverse complement strand
GTCGTCTGACATCTGTCCTCTGAATACAGAAAGTTTGCGTCAGAAGTAAAGAGCATCCTCAAAGGGCTTCTTGTCTTTAACCGGGCCCAGCAGGGTCAAACTCATTTTGTTTTTCTCGAACAGGCTGTTGGAAAGTTCCAAAATCTCTGTTGCGGTAACGGATTCTATTTTTTCCATGACTTCCGCCAGGCGGATGCTGCGGCTAAAATGGATCTCATTTTGGGCAGTGCGGACCATCTGGTTATCATTGCTCTCAGAAGCCAGCAGCAGACTGCCTTTGGTGTATTCGACGGCGCCTTGAAGTTCGGTTGCGGTCACGGGTTCGGCGCTCAATTTATCGATTTCATTTAGAACCAGATCGGTGGCCTCCAGGGCCCTGGCGGGATCAACCGCCAGGTAGATGCCGAACATACCCGTATCCACATGGGAGGTGATAAAAGAATATACCGTATAGGCCAATCCTCTATTTTCTCTGATTTCCTGGAACAGCCGTGAGCTCATGTTGCCGCCCAGAATCGTGTTTAGCAGGGAGTAGGCATAGCGGCGGGGATCGGTTATCGACAGCCCCGGGGCGCCCAGGCAAATGTGAACCTGTTTCAGCGCCTTATGATTCACATCGACAAGCGATCGGCTCTGGGGGGTGATACGTTCAGCAATTCCGTTTCCGGGTTTGATGGATTCGAATGCCGGTCCCACCCGGTCGGTAATATCCGTGTGCGCGACATTGCCGGCTGCCGAAATTACAATCCGATCGGGTTGATACAGGCGATGGAAATATGTTTTTATCAAATCAGCGTCAAACCGGATAATATTTTCAGGACTGCCCAGAATCGAACGCCCCAGCGGGTTGTCGCCCCAAAAATTTTTTCCCGAAAGCAGGTGGACATATTCATCCGGGCTTTCATCGACCATTCTGATTTCCTGCAGTATGACGGGGCGTTCTTTTTCGATTTCTCCGGGATCAAATATGGAATTTAAGAAAATATCCGAAAGGATCTCGACCATGGTATCGGTATGAGTATCCATCACCTTGGCATGGTAGCAGGTGTTTTCCATGGTCGTGAAGGCATTGGTGTGGCCGCCGATCGCGTCGAATTCCTTGGCAATTTGATAGGCGGATCGTTGCTGGGTGCCTTTAAAAATCATGTGCTCGATAAAATGCGAAAGCCCGTTTTCAGCCGGATTTTCATCACGGGCTCCGACATTGACCCAGACCCCCATGGACACCGACCGAATAGAGGGCATTTTGCGGGTTAATATCCGGATACCGTTTTTTAAAACGGTTTTATCGATTTGAGTGTCCATGTGCCTCTTCCAGGGTCGCTTTATGGCTGAGCCGGATTTTGCCGTCCCGGCTGATCTCCAAAACTTTAACTTTGAGCGTGTCGCCTTCTTTAACGACATCGGATACTTTGGTTATGCGCCGATTGGCAAGCTGGGAGATATGAACGAGGCCATCCGTGCCGGGCAGAATTTGCACAAAGGCGCCAAAATCGGTAATTTTGACCACTTTACCATCATAGAGAGCACCGATTTCCGGTTCCTGAGTGAGATCTTCTACCATTTTAATGGCAGCATCGCCCTCCTCTTTTGAGTAAGCCGCAATTTTAACCATACCGGAATCATCGATTTCAATGCTGGTATTGGTTTCGCTTTGAATTCCGCGGATTATTTTGCCACCCGGCCCGATGACCTCGCGGATCTTATCCGGATTGATCTTGATGGTACTGATCGTGGGGGCATAGGGTGATATTTCTTTGCGCGGTTCCCTGATGGTCTCCAGCATTTTATTGAGGATAAAAATTCTTCCCGCCCGGGCCTGCTCCAGAGCGCGTTCCATGATGTCACGGGAAAGTTCATGAATTTTGATGTCCATTTGTAACGCGGTGATTCCATCTGCAGTGCCGGTGACCTTAAAATCCATATCGCCGGTATGGTCTTCGTCCCCAAGAATATCCGAAAGAATAACGACCTGATCTTCTTCTTTTACCAGACCCATGGCAATACCTGACACCGGGGCTTTAATAGGAACCCCGCCGTCCATCAGCGCCATACAGCAGGAGCAAACAGTGCCCATCGATGAGGAACCATTGGATTCCAGGACCTCAGAAACCAGTCGAATGGTGTAATCGAATGCTTCCTTATCCGGTAAAATTTTTTCAATGGCCCGGGTGGACAGTCCGCCATGTCCGATATCACGACGTGACGGGCCGGAAATGCGTCTGGTTTCACCCACAGAATAGGGTGGAAAATTATAATGAAGCATAAAGGGCCTGAATTCTTCACCGTACAGCGTTTCAACCCGTTGTTCGTCCTGTCCGGAGCCCAGGGTCAAGACGCCCAGGACCTGAGTTTCACCCCGGGTAAAAAGCGCGCTGCCGTGGGGTCGGGGCAGCAAACCCACTTCACAGGTGATCGGCCGGATTTCGTCAAATTTTCGGTTATCGATTCGGCGGTTTTCTTTTAAAATAAGATCACGGCTGATCTGTTTTTGCAGGTCTTTAAGAATTTCGTAAACTTCTGCCTTGCGATCGCTATAGTCTTCGCCCAGGTTCTCAAATATTTCAGCCTTGAGCTCACGCACGGCATCTTGGCGGCTTATTTTCTCAGGAATGAGAATGGCTTCCCTTAATCGGCTGGCCGCCTCGGTCTGTAAAGTATTAACCAGTTGCGGATCTTTTTCCGGCGGGGTAAACGGCCGTTTCGGCACGCCATTGGATTCTTTCAATTTTAGCTGCATATCAATTAGCGGCTGCATTTTCTGGTGGCCGAAAAATATGGCTTCCAGCATATCGGCTTCGCTGACCACTTCGCTGCCCCCTTCCACCATCACCACACCGGTTTTAGAACCGGCAACGATGATATTGATATCGCTATTTTCCAACTCCGAAGAGGGAGGATTAATTTTCAACTGGCCGTCAATTCGGCCCACCCGCACGCAGGCGATCGGCCCGGCAAACGGGATGTCCGAAAGTTCCAGTGCTGTTGAGGCGCCGATCATTGCCAGCGTGTCTGGATCATTTTCTTGGTCCATGGACAGCACCGTTGCGATCACCTGAATTTCATAGCGCCACTCTTTTGGAAACAGGGGACGAATAGGTCGATCGATCAGACGGGCCGTTAATGTTTCTTTTTCACTGGGACGACCGATTTCTCGACGGAAATAGTTTCCGGGGATTCGTCCGGCCGCATAAATTTTTTCTTGATACTCTACGGTCAGGGGTAAAAAATTCGAGTCCCTTTCATCATGGGCGGCGACAACGGTCACAAGTACAATGGTATCTCCATATCGAACCACCACTGAACCGGATGCCTGTTTGGCAACTTTGTCGGCCTGGATACTCAGGGTTCGGCCCCCGATTTCTTCTTTAAGTAAAATTTCCATTTTTTCTCCTAAAATAAAGTGTCGCTTGATCCTTTTT